>JBBUEJ010000093.1:0-2648 GCA_038056955.1 Patescibacteria group bacterium | reverse complement strand
GTATTCTGTAAGCATTTTTTCTCCACGCATCTACAAATCCAATCTTTCCATTTTTTAAAATCCATTCGGGATCAAAAAATGCGATTGAATGATTATTTTTCAAAATATACAAAATTTTCCTATCTTGATGCGGCTCTCTCTTCCTAGTTTTTCTGTTCTTTTTAGTAATCTTTGAAACAGCAAAATCAAAATAATTAAGGCCTATTTTATCAGCATATTGAAACTCAATATCAAAATCTTTATTTCCAATTCTTGCTTTATAATCGGGCTCTCTGGTAACACCGCCTTTTCTCAAAAACCATAAAAAGGCATCACCGCCAGATTTTGATACCTCAATTTTTTGTTTCGGATATAAAGTCAATAATTTAGATTTTAGCCAATCAAGTATTTCAAGTTCTGCAATGGCTTTTTTCTTCATATCTTTCCGATACTCAAGATATGTTCTCGATTTTATGTCACTAGATTGTGCGTAAATTGTTTTTGCGTCCATATTATTTTTGATAGATTATTTCTCTTTTTACTTTGTTGAATAGATCATCATTGATATTAGATTCTATTAACGGCAAAAATGATTTATTAATTTCGTAAATTATTGAATCTCTTTTTTCTTGAATTGCCGCTTTTGCGGTCGTCCCCATACCGCCAAATGGGTCTAAAACCGTTTCCGTTATATAAGAATAAGCTTTTATAAGCCTTGCCGGCAATTCAATAGGAAACGGGGCCAGATGTTCTCTTGTGCCACTTTTATATGGCTTCATTAACCAAACATCAGTATTTTTTAATGATAACCAAAAATCTTTATTTATTTTTGATGCTTCTTTGATTTCTTTTGAAAGATGATCATATTTTGAACCAGTTCCGTTAGGTTTTTCAAATTCCAAAATCTGCTCATGCATATTATTTATTAAAATTCCCCCCGGATAGGGATAGGTGACAAAATGCGCCCGAACACCATTGGTCTTGTGCCAGATAATTTCTCTCTTAAAAATGAATCCTAAATCCTCACACATATCTACTGTATGCCCGACGATATTTAGAGTTTTAAAAACATCTTTACCATTAGATTTGAGAGGTAAATTCATTATATTGATAAACAATCTTCTGCCGGGCTGTAGGACTCTTAAACACTCACTCCAAACCTTTCCTATTTCGTTTTTCCATTTTTTATAGTCGTTAATATTGCCCAAATCTTTTCCCGAGAAATCATCGCTATATGTTTTAGCGTTAAAATATGGTGGTGAAGTGACAATAAGATGAATGCTATCGTTAGTGACTTCTTTCATTTCACGGCTGTCACCAATTACAATTTTTGTTGAAAGTTCAGCATCCATAAACTATTTGATTAAATTTTCAATTGATACACCCAACGCTTTGGAGATTTTCCCCAAGCTTGGACACCTAGCTTATTAGCTGTGCCGCTTTCGATATATTGGTCGGGCTGCCGGGAGTCGAACCCGATCTACACGCACCCCATGCGTGCGTACTGCCGTCATACGCCAGCCCGTTGGCCTGCCTTTCTTATCTACTTGGGCTTCAATTTTTTGCTAAAGTATTGCGGATCTCGGTGCGAGGCCTTGATGCATTTGGCGCAGGCTTTGATGCGCTGACCAACGCCAATAGTTACCCATTGGAGATTGGGATGCTGTTTTTGTTTGACGGTGGGATTATAATGGCCGCGCAGCAAAACTCGTTTAATTCGCGAGCCACTGACTTTTTTGCATACCGGGCAAGTCATGCGTTTAGGATCATGAATCATAGAGCTTGAATCATGAATCATGAATTATGAATTTTGATACTAACTATGGTAAAATCACTTTAGCACGAAACAAGATAGGTAAGCAACCATGATATTTTTTAGCTTGGCGGTGTTAATTTTGTCGGTGGTGGTGCACGAGGTGTCGCACGGTCTTATGGCCAACAAACTGGGCGACTCCACGGCCAAAGAGCTGGGGCGGTTGAGCCTGAATCCCATAAAGCACCTGGATTTTATGGGTTCCTTTTTGGTGCCGTTAATATCGTATTCGCTGGGCGGGTTTATTTTTGGCTGGGCCAAGCCGGTGCCTTTTAACCCCTACAACTTAAAGAATCAAAAATGGGGGCCGGGCTTGGTGGCCTTGGCCGGGCCGGCGTCAAACTTGGCTATTGCGCTGGCATTTGGCTTGGGCTTGCGGTTTATTCCTAATTTGCCGGTGGCCACGGTGCTGGCCAGCTCGGCTGTTGTTTACATAAACATTTTGCTCGCCATTTTTAATTTAGTGCCCCTGCCGCCCCTGGACGGCTCTAAAATTCTGGCTGGCTTTTTGCCCTACCGCTACGAGAGGCAGTTTTTAATGCTGGAGCGCTATGGCTTTGTTTTGGTTCTGCTTTTTATTTTCTTTTTGTTTCCGTTGATTGCTCCCATCTTCCCAGCGCTGTTTAGATTGCTAACTGGCTTGCCAATGCTGTTTTGAGTTGAGCGCAAGCCACAAATTAAGATTACAGCATTAGTATACCTGCCTGCGGTAGGCAGGCGATCGTATACTAATGCTAAGATATTGAAAAAAAGAAAAAAAGTTGAGAAGGTTGAGAAGGTTGAGAAGTTGGGTTGGTATCTTGAGATGGTTTCAAAACTCATTTCTGCTGCAATCTCACTTTTTCGGCTGCGACTT
>JBBUEJ010000092.1:0-13330 GCA_038056955.1 Patescibacteria group bacterium | reverse complement strand
GGTATTGGCGGTTTAACCTCGGTATTTAAAGGACGCAAGGCGCGCGTGTTTTTTATGACCGCCGGACTGACGGTAATTCTGTTGGGTTGGTTTAACATTACCAACGGCAGCCGGTTATTTGGCAGTCGTGTTGACACCAAAGTCGTCGTTACTGCGGTTGTAGATCAGAACGCGCAAGAAATACGAATGACCCAAAGTCGCAGCGGTTACTCGCCGAATATATTTACCGTTAAAAAAGGCCAGCAGGTAAAATGGATAATTAAATCCACCACGTCCTTGCACTGCACCGCTTATTTGGTAATGCCAAAATACGGCATAAGTAAATCACTTCAATCAGGCGAAAATATTATTACATTTACGCCCACCGAAATTGGCGAAATCCCATTTTCTTGTTCTATGGGCATGTATCGCGGCAAATTTATCGTCGTTGAATAATTAATTTTTTAATATGCAACTGTATAATATTATAGTTACTGTCGCTGGTATTGGTATAATTGTTTTTATCTACTGGTTTTTCTTGATGAAAAAAGAAAAAGCAGTGATCGCCGGGGATTCGGTGGACATAACCGTTGAAGGCGGGTATTCGCCGGACACAATTTCTGTTGCCAAAGGCAAAAAAATTACCTTGCGTTTTACGCGCAAAGACCCATCAAGTTGTTTGGAAGAAGTAGTCATACTGGAATTTAAAATTCGCAAATTCTTGCCGCTCAACCAAACCGTTTCTATTGAACTGAAGCCGGAAAAAGCGGGGGAGTATGAATTTGTCTGCGGTATGAATATGTTTCATGGAAAATTAATTGTAAAGTAATATGCAAGAATCCAAAAAAACTTTTTCTATCAAAGGCATGCATTGCGCCTCATGTGTTACCATGCTGGAACGGGCGCTTAAACAAGTAAATGGCGTCAGTCAGGCAAACGTGAATCTGGCAACTGAAAAAGCCACTGTTTCGTATGATCCGCAAAAGGTTACCGATCAGCATTTGGCCTCGGCAGTATCGAATGTTGGCTATCAAGCCATGATTAGCGAGGAGTTAAAATCGGAAGATGAAGAACAAAAAGAAAAGCAAAAAGAGCTTAAGGATTTACGTTTCAAAGTTATCGTCAGTTTGGTGTTGGGAGGCCTGATACTTTGGGGTAGCTTTCCCGGACTTATGAAAACCGCGCCAATGTTTTTACAAAACTTTTGGTTGCAGATGATTTTGGCAACACCTGTACAATTTTGGGCCGGCTGGAGTTTTTATAGAGCTACCATATCAGCTCTCAAACATCGCAGCGCCAACATGGACACGCTGGTGGCAATGGGTACTACCGTGGCCTTTGGTTATTCGGTGTTTGTAACTGTTATGCCGGCCGTGGTGGAAAGAGTTGGTATTGAACCGATGCCGTATTTTGATGTAAGCACAATTATTATTGGTTTAATTTTACTTGGCCGGTATTTTGAAGCCAAGGCTAAAGCCAGCACATCGGAAGCTATTAAAAAATTAATCGGCCTGCAAGCCAAAACCGCGCGTGTGGTTCGCGACGGCAAAGAAACAGATATTCCGCTTGGCGAAGTTATTGTCGGCGACATAATCCGCGTGCGGCCGGGCGAAAAAATTCCTGTTGACGGTGTTATAATTGAAGGAGAATCGTCGGTTGACGAATCAATGGTTACCGGCGAGAGCATTCCGGCCGATAAAGCCAAGGGCGATACGGTGGTGGGCGCGACTATCAACAAAACCGGCACGTTTACTTTTACCGCCGCCAAAGTCGGCGAACAAACTATGTTGGCGCAAATTATTAAGCTTGTACAAGAAGCGCAGGGCAGTAAAGCGCCCATTCAGCGCATCGCCGATCTTATTTCTTCATATTTTGTGCCGATTGTTATTATGCTGGCCGTGGCCACGTTCGTGGTGTGGTACAATTTTGGCCCGCCGGACAAGGCGCTTTTGTTTGCCATTTTAAATACTGTGGCGGTGTTGATTATCGCTTGTCCGTGCGCCATGGGTCTGGCTACTCCCACCGCTATTATGGTTGGCACCGGCAAGGGCGCGGAACACGGCATTTTAATTAAAGACGCTGCCAGTTTGGAAATTGCTCACAAAATTAATACGATTGTTTTTGATAAAACCGGCACGCTCACGATTGGCAAACCGGAGGTCACGGATATTATTGTGGTCAATCATTTAAAGAGTGAAGAATTGCTGCGTCTGGCCGCGTCAATTGAAAAAGGATCGGAACATTCATTGGCCGAAGCGATTGTAAAAAAAGCAGAAGGAGAAAATCTTGCCCTGAGTCGAGTGGAAGGGTTTTTGGCAATTCCCGGCCATGGTGTGGAAGGAAGCGTTGATGGCGCCAAAATTTTCTTTGGCAACCGCCGGTTGATGGAGCGAGAAAAAGTTGTGATTATTAGTGAACAAAATAATCAAATTGTTAAATTGGAAAACGACGGCAAAACAGTTATGATGCTGGCTGTGAGCGGCGCGTTAGTCGGCCTTATTGCCGTGGCCGATGTGATTAAAGACACGGCCAAAGATGGTTTATCTGCCCTAAAAGCGCTGGGGATTGAAGTGGTGATGATTACCGGAGATAATCAACGTACAGCCGCCGCCATTGGCGCAAAATTGGGTATTACCCGAGTGTTGGCCGAAGTATTGCCCGATCAAAAAGAAGCGGAAGTGAAAAAAATTCAGGCCGAAGGCAAAGTGGTGGCTATGGTGGGCGACGGCATCAACGACGCGCCGGCTTTGGCCGCGGCCGATGTGGGTATTGCTATGGGGAGCGGTACTGATGTAGCTATTGAAGCGGCGGATATAACTTTGATTAACAAAGACCTGCGTTCGGTGGCGGCCGCCATTGTTCTCTCTAAAAAAACAATGCGCACAATTAAAATGAATTTATTTTGGGCGTTTGCCTACAACATCATCCTTATTCCGGTAGCCATGGGCGCGCTGTATCCATTCTTTAAACTTTTACTCAACCCAATTTTCGCTTCGGTGGCGATGGCCACCAGTTCCATTTCGGTGGTTTCAAATTCGCTTTTACTCAAACGAAAAAAGATTATTTAATATGCCAGAAGAAATCAAAATCAGCTTCACAGACAAAATATTGGCAAAAGTTTTTTTGCCTTTGTTTCCAAGATGGATTAAACCAAATCACCTTACAGCGGGGCGAATGCTTTTAACGCCTTTTGTAATTTATTTGTTTTGGCAGGGGATTTATTTATGGGGAGGTATTTTATTTTTATTAACATCTTTTACCGACGCTTTGGATGGCGCTATGGCCAGAACTAGAAATCAAGTAACCGCTTTTGGTAAAATGTTTGATCCTTTGGCGGATAAATTTCTTATTTGTTCGGTAGTTTATATTTTGGTTTTACAGTATGTAAATGTGTACGCGGCTTGGATAATTATAATTCTTGAAGCCATAATACTTATGGCGGCGTTTATAAAAAGCAAGCGTGGCGACCAAGATATTCAAGCAAATGTTTGGGGGAAAATAAAAATGATTTTGCAGGTTCTGGGCGTCGTTATTCTTTTATTATCAATTCTTCTTAATTTGGAACAACTACTGCAAGTCTCAAAAGGCACTTTTTATTTAGCCATCTCTTTTGCCATCTTGAGTCTGTTTACTTACAGCATCTAAATAGTTATCCACAGGGCAAGAGTATAAATTTTACTTTTTTAAGTTACAATACATTCTACACGTTCTAATTACACAGTAGGAGAGGTGTACCATGTTCAAGAGCGCGGATAATCACACTTTCGGAGCCAAAGCCCGGGAAGTTGGGTTTACTGTTTTCATGATGTGGTTTTGTATGCTGTTAGCCGTAAGTTTTTTCGAAGTAGTTGGACTTGCTTCTATCAATCTTTCCAGCGGTTTTCCTCTGCTCGGAATTAGCGGAAATTACCTGCTTCATTTGAAGCATCTTACTTTGAATCAGGCGCTAACTTCGCCATTTGTGGTGATAGGGGTGTTGATTGTCATAGTCGTCGCGCCTCTCTTAGAAGAGGTGGTATTTCGCGGCATTTGTCCCGCGGTCTCGGATGATAATGGCAAGCTAAAGCCAAAACTCCTGTTTATAGTTCTCGGTTGGTCGTTCATTGGTTTTGGTCTTGCTCATGGGCATGGTTTGTTTTCTCTCATGGTGCAAGGCGTGGGAGGTTTACTCCTAGCTCGGCTTTGGTTCTGTAATGGTCCAAATATGCGGGAATCCTATTTTTCTTGTGTTGCCGCGCACAGCTTGTATAACATTTCGGTGGTAATCATTGCGTGGCTCTGGGCATCGTAAAAAAACACGTCCGCACCCGCCCTCGTCTCGCAACTGCGGAACGAGGGCCTTTCTTCTAAAGGAGGAAAATCATGACTGCGCCCATCACACCCATGACTGCCCGTAAATTTGTCAAGCTTTTGCCGAAAATCTGCGGCCAAGACACCAGCTTTGATCCGGATGGCTGGACAAAAGAGAATCTACTTTGGGGGCATTGCTATGTGGTAAGTCGGCTGGCGCAAAGTCTGTTTAAAGGAGAAATTGTGTACGGATCATTAAAAGGCACAATGTTCGCGCCGCTGGTATTTCACTTTTGGAATTTATTTCCAAACGGCAAGCAAAAGGATTTTACCCGCGCCCAATTTGGCCAGAATTATCCTAAGTTTCCGGAGATAAAAACGGCCAATCAATTGTTTTTTAAAGACAAAGGCACGCAAAGGCGCTTCAAGCTGTTGCAAGAACGATTTCAAGCGGAGTGTAAAAGGAGTGAGTAATAGGCCCGAGCCCCACTAAGCGGGGCTCCTTTTTATTGTGAGCTTTTTTGTGGTATAATATAAATAGTTAAATCTTAATTCTTAAATCTAAAATCTTAATTTATTTATATGTCAATGTCAAAACCGCAAAGAGTCTCTTTGTTTATTTTACGCATGGTAATGGGCTGGTTTTATTTTTATGCCGGTATTACCAAAGTGCTGGACGCAAAATTCACCGCTGCCGGATATATTAAGGGGGCAATAAATTTTGTCGATTTATACCAATGGTTTTTGAGTCCGCAAGTTTTACCGGTGATAGATTTTATGGTGAAGTGGGGGTTAACTTTGTTGGGGGCGTCTTTGTTGTTAGGCTTGTTCGTGCGGATCAGCTCTTATCTGGGCATGTTGTTGATGTTTTTATTTTATCTGCCAATTTTAAATTTCCCTATGGTCGGCAAGAATTCTTATTTGGTAGATAATCACATTATTTATATGGCTGGCCTCTTGATATTGGCCAGTTTTCGCGCCGGGCATGTTTGGGGTTTGGAAAAGTGGTGTATAAATCTACCTATTTGTTCTAAATATCCCAAACTGCGCGCTTGGTTGGGTTAAGAAACCCCAACTTTTCTCTGATGAGGATTTTGGGTATGTTCTAAATTAATTTTTATCGTCTTCCTATTTTTTAACAACCCAGAAATTTTTTCCGGCCATTCTATGGCGCAGATGGTATCCGGCCGGCCCAAGTAATCTTCCACGCCAATTTCCAGCAATTCTTTTTCGTCTTTGAGACGGTAAGTGTCGATGTGTATTAGTTTCTTAATTTCTAATTTCTTATTTCCAATTTCATACACATTCATCAGTGTAAAAGTAGGGCTGGTAATTTTCTGTTTAATTCCCAAACCCACGGCGATGCCTTTTATCAAAGAAGTTTTACCAGCTCCTAAGTCTCCTGATAATAACAAAATATCGCCGCCTTTTAATTTGTCAGCCAGTTTTTTTCCGACCAGTTCTGTTTCTGGTTGTGAGTTTGTTATGGCTGACATAGTGTCGGGCTAGTGGGACTTGAACCCACGGCCTCATCGTCCCGAACGATGCGCGATACCAACTTCGCTATAGCCCGTTATAAGTGAGTGAAAAGAAAAGCCTGCTTTTCTTTTCCGAGCGGTAATGGACTATATGGCGGTTCTATATAGTCCGATTGAGTGAATGGAGTGCGACAAGTTTGGCTTGTCGCACTCCCGAGTGAGAGCGGATTATATGGCGGCTCTATATAGCCCGTCTGAAATTACGGCGTCTGGTTTTGTTGCCTGGCGAGATTCCAAAGTTCTCTAATGGCCGTAGCAAACTCTTGGTCAGTCATAGAGTAATAATCCCGTATCAGACCGCCCTGGGGCATAAGATTTTTAACTCGCCTTAGGCAAGGCCTACAGATGATAAGGTGCTTAACGAGCGCTGTTTTTTCGTTTATGAAATCGTTGTAGATCCTGCCACGATTGGCCGGATCGTGAAGTAAAGATTGCCAGAGAGCGCATAAACGATTAATCATGATTTCTGTCTCCTTTGCGGGGGAATTCACAAGTCAATCCTACCATATGCGCCCCGCCTTTTCAAGAGTAAAGGCTTGTGATACACTTTAATCATTAATCATCTTAATAATTCTATCATTTTTACCATAATAGTATGCTTGAACTAAAATCGTATTTTAAAGAGGCAATAAAACAGGAGGCTTCGGATTTGCATTTGGTGGGCGGTGAATTGCCCATGCTTAGGGTGGAAGGCGAATTAAAAGAGCTGGATGAAAAGCCTTTAAATAACAAAGATTTATTGGCCGAAGTTAATACTTTGTTAACCAAAGAACAGCAAGTCAAATATGCCGAGGATAAAGAATTGGATCTAAGCTACCAATTAGACGATACTCGTTTTCGTTTAAATTTGCACCAACAATCTGAAAACATTGGTTTAAGCGCCCGCATTATTCCTTCTGATATCCCCACGCCCGAGGATTTGCGTTTTGAACCGGCGCTTTTGGATATGACAAATTTACTGGACGGATTGGTGTTGGTTACCGGACCAACCGGTTGCGGCAAGACCACGACCATCGCCTCTATGATTGAAGAAATAAACAAAACCCGCAAAGCGCATATTATTACCATAGAAGATCCGGTGGAATTTGTTTATAAAGATAAAAAAAGTTTAATTGAACAGCGCGAAATCGGCGTTGATACCAATTCTTTTGCCAACGCCTTAAAACATGTTTTGCGCCAGGATCCCAATGTTATTTTGGTGGGAGAAATGCGCGACCCGGAAACTATCGCCACCGTGCTTACCGCGGCCGAAACCGGCCATTTGGTATTTTCCACTTTGCATACGCCCAGCGCGGCCGAAGCGGTAGAACGCATCGTGGATGTATTTGAAGGAGCAAAACAAAAACAAATTCTTATTCAATTATCCAGCGTATTGCGGGGCGTGGTGTCTCAACAACTGCTTCCATCCAAAGACGGGGGACGGGTACCGGCGCGGGAAATTTTAATCAACACGCCAGCCGTGGCCAATTTAGTGCGCAACAATGAAATCGGCCAGATTAAATCTACTATTCAAACCGGAATCAAAGAGGGCATGTCTACTATGGAAAATTCCGTTAAAAAATTATTAAAAGAAGGATTGATTACCGAAGAAGTGGCGGAGAATAGAGTGGGGATGAATAAGAAAGTGTGAAAACCATATTTAAACAAGTTGATTCTGTTTCTAAGAAAACCAAAGTACCCGCGTATGTCGTGGGTGGTTTTGTGCGTGATTTTTTAATGGGGCGGGAGCAAAAGAAAGACGTTGACTTTGTGGTGGTTGGCAGTGGTTTGGATTTTGCCAAAAAATTTGATGAAGCGATAGAAAAATCCGGCAGTTTAATTGAATTTCCCGATTTTGATACAGCAAGGTATATTATCAAGTCAGAAGTCGGAAATCAGAAGTCTGAAGTCCAATTAGAATTTGCCGGCGCGCGTACGGAAAAATATAAAGCCGAGTCGCGCAAGCCGGTGGTGGAGCAAACTACTTTGGAACAGGATTTGGCGCGCCGGGATTTTACCGTTAATACCATGGCCGTGCCCGTAGCTGTTTTGGCGGATTGTCCCGATTTTGACTACGGTCAAAATACGAGGATGCTCGATTTTGCGCCAAAGCAAAATCGGTATAAAAAATTAACTGAAGCCAAATTGAAAAAAAATTTGCTTGACCCGTTTAACGGCCAAAAAGATTTGGCCAATAAAATTTTGCGCACGCCTTTGGAACCGGATCAAACTTTTAGCGACGATCCTTTGCGGATGATGCGGGCGGTGCGTTTTGCCAGCCAGCTGGATTTTTCTATTGATCCTAAAACTTTGGAATCCATCTACAAAAATCGCGAGCGTTTAAAAATTGTTTCCGCGGAAAGAATTCAGGAAGAACTTTTTAAATTAATGGCTTGTCCCAAACCTTCTATTGGGTTGACTTTAATGTGGCAGACTCATCTTTTGGATTTGGTTTTGCCTGAAGTAGCCAAGCTGGAAGGCGTAGAGGATGTTTATGGCCATCAGCACAAAGATAATTTAACGCACACATTCAAGGTGGTAGATAATGTGTCCGAGTTTTCGGATAATGTACGCCTGCGTTTAGCCGGCCTTTTTCATGATATTGGCAAACCCAATACCAAAAAATTTATGCCTAAAATCGGTTGGACATTTCATCAGCACGAACATGTGGGCAAAAAAATGGTTTATCAGCTAAGCCGCCGCTTGCGTTTTTCCAAAAATGACACCGATTATCTGGCCAAACTGGTGCGCTGGCATATGCAGCCCATTAGTCTTATGGATGAAGGCATCAGCGATTCGGCCGTGCGCCGGCTGGTGGTTAGCCTGGGCGATGAATTAAACGACTTGTTAATTTTGGGCCGCAGTGATATTACTACCGGTAATCCTTATAAAAAAGAAAAAAGATTAAAAAATTATGATAATCTGGAAAAAAAGATTGCCGAAGTTTTGGAAAGAGATAAACTGCGGGCGTTTCAATCGCCTCTGCGGGGCGACGAGATTATGGAATTATCAAAATTAAAACCCGGCCCGACCGTGGGCAAGATAAAAGAGGCGATTGAAGAAGCGATTTTGGATGGCGCTATTCCCAATGAGTACGAAGCGGCCAAAGAGTACTTTAGCAAAATTAAAGACAAGTATTTAAAAGAGGCAAAGAAGTGGGAGAAAAAAATATAAGGGTTTATGACCGACACTCAAGCCATCAAGGACAGATTGGATATTGTGCAGGTAATTGGCGAGTATGTTCAGTTAAAGAAAGCGGGCGCCAACTGGAAAGCCAACTGCCCATTCCACAATGAGAAGTCGCCCTCGTTTATGGTAAATTCGGAAAAACAATTCTGGCATTGTTTTGGTTGCGGCAAGGGCGGAGATGTTTTTTCTTTTTTGCAGGAAATGGAAGGTCTGGATTTTCCCGAAGCGCTAAAAATTTTGGCCGACCGGGCCGGAGTCAAAATAGACACGTTCGCCAGCGAGGTGAACAAGAGCCAAAAAAACAGAATTTTGGAAATAAATGCCAAAGCTGCGTATTTTTTCCATCATTTTTTATTGGAAATGCCGGTGGCGCAGGGGGCCAGAGATTATTTAAAACGCCGGGAATTAAAACCGGAAACAATTGCCGAGTGGCAAGTTGGTTTTATTCCCGAACAGTGGGATTTGCTCACGCAATATTTATTATCAAAAGGCAACAGCATAGATGATTTGCTGGCTTCGGGCTTGACTATTAAAAAAGATGGTGGAGGATTTTATGATCGTTTTCGCGGGCGCATTATGTTTCCGCTTTGGGACACGCACGGCAATATCGTGGGCTTCACCGGACGGGTACTGGTGGAAACGGAAAAATCCGGCGGTAAATATGTAAACACTCCGCAAACTTTGGTTTTTGACAAGTCGCGAATTTTGTACGGATTAAATAAAGCCAAAACGGAAATTAAAAATAAGGATTTTACAGTGCTGGTGGAGGGGCAGATGGATGTGATAGCTTGTCATCAAGCGGGTATGAAAAATGTGGTGGCCTCTTCGGGCACGGCTTTAACCTTTGAACAAATAAAATTATTAAAAAGATATTCCAATAACATCGCCATTGCTTTTGACGCCGACGCGGCTGGACAAAACGCGGCCAAGCGCGGAATAGATTTGGCGCTAGAGCAGGGGATGAACATAAAAATTATTCAAATTCCGGCAGGCTGTGGCAAGGACGCCGATGAATGTTTAAAAAAAGACGCGGTCGTTTGGTTTAAAGCGGTGGAGAACGCCAAAGAAGTAATGGAATGGTATTTTGCCAGCGTGCTGGCGGGCACAGACAAACGCGACCCCAAACAAAAACAAAAAATCGCCGATACTTTGCTCTCGGAAATTATCCGTTTGCCGTATGCGGTAGAGCGGGATCATTGGTTAAAAAAATTAGCAGATGAATTAAGCGTTGGCCACACGACTTTAACAGCAGAAATGCGTCGGCTTACTTCGGCCAAACCAAAATATCATGAAACTAAACCAGAAAATATCGCGTCAAAGCCAGCTGATCAAGAAAATTGGGGCGAACAAAGTAAAACCCGCGTATTGGCAGAAAATATTTTTGCTTTATTTTTAAAATTTCCTAAATTATTTCCGGAACATAACCATGAATTAAGCCGGGAATTTTTTCCTCCCGCCCCGCTGGCAGGCCTTTACGAATCATTAAAAAAGCGTTATAATGGTTCTACAGACACAGAAACGGAACATCAAAATTCCATTGATATTTTAGTTCTAAAAGCAGATAAGGATTATAGCGACTTTAATTCAGAGTTGGCTAAAAAAGAAATAGATATTTTGTTGGGAGCAATAAAGTCGGAATGGCAGAAAAACAAGCGAGCCGAATTGACAAGCGCGTTGAAAGAAGCAGAGGTAAATAAAGATGCAGAAACACTACAGAAAATTTTAAAACAGATAATGGATTTAGAAAAAAACTAATTAATATTTAGTTCTTATAGGGGCTAAAGCCCATATAAACTCATTCGCTCAAAAATATTTAGCTTGCTAAATATTTTATTCACTCATTTCCTTTATGGCGACCAAGAAAAGGACAACTAAAAAGCATCCCAAGCCATTGCGCGTTAAACATACGCGTAAGCAAAAAAAGGGTAAAAAAATCGTCAAGAAATCTATTCATAGAAAAAAAATTAAGAAACAGGTTTCTAGAAAAAAGTCTTTTCAAGCATCCAAAAAATTAAAAAAAGTTAAGAAACCTCAAGTAGCAGACGAGGTGGCGGCGGAACCGAACTTAAAAGATATTTGGAGCTTGGTGGCCAAAGGCCGCAATCGCGGTTTTATTACGCAAATAGAAGTAGAAGGTGTTTTTCCCCGGCCGGAACGTTGTTTGGATTTATACGAGGGGTTTATGGATTTGTTGGACAAAAATGGCGTGAGCATTGTGGAACCGGCCACTAATTTGTTGGGCCGAAAAACAGAAAACGCGCAGACTTTAAAACAATTTCAGGGAGAACAGCCGGATATGGACATTCCATTTGATTTGGGGCAGATATCTTCGGATTCAATCCAGATGTACCTGCGGGAAATAGGCAAGATACCGCTTTTAAAATCAGAAGAAGAAGTTTCTCTCGCCAAACGCAAAGAAAGAGGCGATAAAGAAGCGGATAGAAAATTAATTGAAGCCAACTTAAGATTGGTGGTATCAATCGCTAAAAAATTTGTGGGCAAGTCGCTTTCGCTCTTGGATTTAATTCAAGAAGGCAACATTGGTTTGTTTAGAGCGGTAAAAAAGTTTGACTATCGCCGTGGTTTTAAATTTTCCACCTACGCCACCTGGTGGATACGCCAGGCCATCACCCGCGCTTTGGCCGATCAGTCGCGCACGATTCGTATTCCGGTGCATATGGTGGAAACTATTAATCGTTTTCAGCAGGTGCAAAGAAGGTTGTTGCAGGATTTAGGCCGTGATCCGACTCCGGAAGAATTGGCGGCCGAAATGGGCGAAGACGTAGCCAAAGTAAATCATATTATAAAAATTTCTCAAGACACCGTGTCTTTGGAAATGTCAGTCGGCGATGATGATGACGATGATTCTTCTTTGCAAGATTTTGTGGAAGACGTAAAAAATATGTCGCCCGATCGTGTGGCCGGCTTGCAGATACTTCGTGATTATGTTAAAGACGCGATTAAAGATCTTTCGCCGCGCGAGCAGAAAATTTTGGAAATGAGGTTCGGTCTCACCGACGGCGTGACGCATACCTTGGAAGAAGTGGGTCAGGAATTTGACGTGACCCGTGAGCGTATTCGCCAGATAGAAGCTAAAGCTCTGGAAAAAATTCAGCACATGAGTATCATCGGCAAGCTGAAGGACTATTAAATATGAAGATTCTTTTTTCCGGCGGAGGCACGCTGGGGCCGGTGGTGCCACTACTTGCCATCGCGGAAATTTATAAAAAGCACGATCCTCAAACCGAGTTTATGTGGGTGGGAACTGAATTTGGGCCGGAAAAAGAATTGGTGGCGCAGTACCAAATTCCTTTTTTCACCATAATTTCCGGCAAATTGCGCCGCTACATTTCTTTGTGGAATTTTTTTGATATTATTAAAATAATAGTTGGTTTTTTTCAATCTTTATTTTTATTATGGCAAGCCAAGCCGGACTTGCTGGTAACGGCCGGAGGATTTGTGAGCGTGCCGTTGCACTTTGCCGCTTTTGCGCTGGGTATTCCCACCTGGGTGCATCAGCAAGATTTTGAGGCCGGGTTGGCCAACAGATTAATGTCTTATCCGGCCAGAAAAATTACTACGGCTTTGCGGGAAACTCAAAAATATTTTAAGGAAGAGAAAACCGAATGGATTGGCAATCCGGTGCGTGATTTGTCAGTGGCAAATATAAATGAATCAAGAAAAAAATTTAATATACCAGATGGCGCGCCGGTTATTTTGGCCATGGGCGGAGGCACTGGTTCGGTCCGGATAAATCAATTGGTTATTGAAGCCTTGTCGGCCTGGCCGCGCAATTATCATGTGATTCATCTGGTGGGCAGGGAACGGCCGTGCGAACTGCAAGAGAACGCGGCCAAGGTATTTCCCAATTATCATGTTTATCAATTTTTAAAAGAAGAAATTAAAGATGCCTATGCCATAGCCGACGTGGTTATTACCCGGGCCGGGTTTGCCACTCTTACCGAGCTGGTTGCTTTGGGCAAACCGGCAATTTTGTTGCCTATGTCGCACACGCACCAAGAAGTTAACGCCAAACTGCTGGCAGATTACCAGGCCGCCGTAGTGATGGACGAGAGAATGGCCGATGGGTTAAAGCTGGCCAGAACAGTGGTGGATTTAATTGCGTATCCGGAAACGCGGCAGTATCTGGGAGCCAGATTGCGCGTGGTTTTGCCTCCGGCTAAGCCGGCGAAAATAATAGAGATTATAAATAATATTTATTCCAAGTGAGCCCCCTTGATTTTTTTATCAATTTAGTATAAAATAAAGCGTACAATTTGGGTCGGTAGCTCAGCTGGTAGAGCAATTCCCTTTTAAGGAAGCGGTCCCGGGTTCGATCCCCGGCCGACCCACAA
>JBBUEJ010000091.1:0-5603 GCA_038056955.1 Patescibacteria group bacterium | reverse complement strand
TGTAGCCCCAACGGGAATCGAACCCGTATTTCATCCGTGAAAGGGACGTGTCCTAACCATTAGACGATGAGGCCCCGTCTCCACTACGTTACGCCCGGGCAAGCTTATATTTCTAACGACTGATATTTTACTATATTTTTACTTAAAAGTCAATCTCTATTGACACAAACCAACATTTTAGGAGTATTATACAAATAACAGGTTCAAATGGAGGATTTTCCATGGAAAATCAAGGCAGAAAAACCATCGCTCTTTTCATTGTCCTTACCGCTTTTTATCTGGCGCTATTTGATTGGGATTGGCCGTCAATTTCTGATTTCAGATTCAACCTGGCCTATACTGTAGGCATGGCGGCGGCTCTGCTTTTTTGCATGGCCGAAAGATTTCTGAAGTACGCGCGCACATCTGAATTTAGCTGGTGGAAACTAATCAAAACACACGTACTCGCCTTTATCGTCTTCTACCCGCTCTCGATAGTTGTAATATTGCCGACACTGGAACCGCCACGAGGCGTCTGGAAATTGGACTACAAACTCGCTTTTCTGCTGACCTATTTCTTTATCAATGTCGGGTCAAGAGTAACTACTATTTATGAGAGGCTGGATAAATTTCTAACACCCAAAAATGGTAATAGGAAAGAAGGTTGTTAATTATATACGCCCGGGCCGCCCCGACGTCATGTCGCCGCGGTCTTTTATTTTTTAAATATAATTGCCTTGACTCGAAGTAGTTATTTTAGTATGATTATCACTAATTGTGACCGAAAATAAGGCTGGGTAGCTCAGATGGTTAGAGCACGGGATTCATAACCCCGAGGTCGGCAGTTCGATTCTGCCCCCAGTCACTAATATGTTAATCCTCGGTATTGAATCTTCCTGCGATGATACTTCCGTGGCCTTGCTGGATATTTCCAAAAATGGCCCGGTTGTTTTATTCGAAAAAACAGCTTCGCAAATTGAGATTCACAAAAAATACGGAGGCGTGGTGCCGGAAATTGCCGGCCGCATGCACGCGGAAAAAATTGTACCGCTTATAGAGGCCGCTCTGGAAGGACACCCCAAACCCAATGCCATTGCTGTTACGGCCGGACCCGGACTGATTACCGGACTACTGGTAGGAGTAGAAGCCGCGCGCGCGTTATCATGCGCGCTAGGTATTCCTCTGGTAAGAACAAATCACATTGAAGGCCACATTTATTCGGTGGAACTGCAAGCAGAAAAATCCCCTATCCAATTTCCGGCCTTGTGCCTAATTGTTAGTGGCGGACATACGGAATTAATTTTCATGAAAAAACACGGCCAATACAAGCTGTTGGGAGCCACTAGAGACGATGCGGCCGGAGAGTGTTTTGATAAAGTGGCAAAATTGCTTGGCCTTTCCTATCCGGGCGGACCGCAAATTTCTAAATTAGCCGAGACTGGAAATCCAAACGCTATCAACTTTCCGCGCCCGATGCTTAAGGAAGAAAATTATTTATTTAGTTTCGCCGGATTAAAAACTTCGGCATTGTATTGGCTACGGGATAATAAACTGAATAATATTAATGATTTCTGCGCCAGTTTTGAACAAGCTATTGTAGATGTGTTGATTGCCAAAACAATCAAAGCCACAACGCAATATAAACCAAAAACAATTATCTTGGCCGGCGGTGTCAGCGCCAACAAAAAACTTCGCCAAACTTTAGACGAAGCCATAAAAAAACAATTTCCTGAAACGCAATTTATGATTCCACAGATAAAATACGCGATGGACAATGGGGCCATGATTGCTACGGCCGGATATTATCACGCAAACAAAAAAGATTTTACTTCTTGGCAGAAAATACAAGCCGACCCAAACTGGGAATTGGCTAAATAATGACGGCTAACTCGCTTTTCATTTCATCTGACCCGCTTACTTTGTATGTGGTTTTTATTTTTTTGTCTCCAACCACAATATACGCGGTTTTATCACCCGGAAATTTTGCCAAAACTTTTTTAATATCATCCGCTTTTATTTTAATTTTGTCCGATGGCACAACAATGTCTATACTGTTTTCTTTTTTAATCGAAAAACTTTGACCGGCCAACATCTGATGCGCCAAAACAGGAGCGTTATCCAGCGTAAGCAGATAAGCTTTTTCCACAAACAATTTATCATCCCCTTCTTCTTCGGAAGTTCTGCCAATTACGCACACGGGCTTGCCTTCAACCCAAACATCCGCGGTTGTTTCATAAGTTTTGGGAAAAATTAATAGTTCCAAACTACTGGTGGTGTCCAGTAATTTTGCAAACATCATGGCCTTGCCGCTACGGGTTATTTTTTTCTTGGTAGAATCAATCATGCCGCCCACCACCACCCACTGATTTCTGGATTGACTGGATAAATCTTTAAGTGGGATCAGAACATTTTTCATTATTTCTTGATAAACACTAAATGGATGCGAAGTCACATACAGACCAAGCAATTCTTTTTCCCACAAAAGTTTTTCTTCTGCGCTGGCGTTGGGCGCTGGCGCCAATTGAATTTTTGCGGACATGTCTATGGTGGTGCCGGCAAATAAAGAGTTTTGGTTTAATGAATTTTTTTCATGAATTTGTTTCACAAACGCCAAAATATTTTCAATATTGCCGACCAGATACCCGCGATCGTGGCCAAAACAATCCAGCGCTCCGCATTTTATCAAACTATCCAAAGATTTTTTATTCAAATCTCTATCCTTAACTCTGGTCAGTAAATCCTGCAAGTTTTTATATTTTCCATTGGCTTTGCGTTCACGATAAATAGCTTCGGCAATGTGCTCGCCCAAATTTTTGATACCTTGCAGGCCGAAACGGATGTGGGCGGGTGAACCGTCTTCCGGAGTTATCATCGCAAAATTTTTAAAACTTTCATTTATATCCGGCGGCAAAACTTTTACTCCCATTCTTTCAGATTCATATATCACTTCCGGCACTTTGTCTATATCCCCGCTCTCGGCGATTAAAATAGCCGTCATATATTGCACGGGGAAATTCGCTTTTAGATAAGCGGTTTGATAAGCCACTACCGCATAACTGGAGGCATGGGCTTTGTTGAAACCATAGGCCGCGAACGGTTCGATGCGCTGCCAAAGATTATTTATCTTTTCCTCGGGCAACTTGCCAAATTCTTTACAGCCTTTATAAAATTTCTCTTTTTGCTTAGCCATTTCTTCGGGAATTTTCTTGCCCATGGCTTTGCGGAATTTATCCGCCTCTTCCCAATTATATCCGGCCAAATTGATGGCTGTTAACAACACATCATCCTGATAAACAATCAGGCCTAAAGATTGATCCAGATATTCTTTCATTCTAGGGTCTTCATACTCTATTAACTCGGGGTGATTCTTTCTTTGGATGTAGTCCGGAATAGAATCCATTGGCCCGGGCCTAAACAAAGCGACCATAGCCATGATATCAAAAATCGTAGTCGGCTTAAGTTCTTTTAAATACCTGGTCATACCCGAACTAGAAAGTTGAAAAACACCCACCGTTTCGCCTCGCGCCAGCATCTCGTAAGTTTTTTTATCATCCCACGGATACAAATTGTATACATTAATTTTCTGACCCGTGGTTTTCTCTATAATTTCTACCGCGTGTCCTAAAATAGCCAGGTTGCGGATGCCGAGAAAATCCATTTTTAAAACTCCGGCCGTTTCCACGGAATGCATTTCATATTGAGTAATAACACGCTCGCCACCGGTTTCCAATTGCACGGGAGTAAAATCGGTAAGGGGGGTCGGAGAAATAACCACTCCGGCCGCGTGAATAGAAGTATGGCGGGCACAGCCTTCTACTTTTTGGGCCAAATCAAGCAGACGTTTGGCGTCCGCGTTTTTTTCATATAATTTTTTTAACTCTGGCTCCAAATTCAAAGCTTTGGCGATGGTCATTTGGAATCCTTGCGCGCCGAAAGGAATAAGTTTGGAAATTTGATCGCAAAAAGAATACGGAAAACCCAACGCCCGGCCCACATCACGCACCGCGCCGCGCGCCGCCATCGTACCAAAAGTAATAATCTGGGCCACTTTATCGGCGCCATATTTTTTGGTCACATAGGCAATCATTTCATCTCGGCGGTCATCGGCAAAATCACCGTCAATATCCGGCGGACTAGGGCGGAAAGGATTTAAAAATCTTTCAAACGGCAATTTAAAAAACAACGGATTATCCATCACGATTCCCATAGCGAAAGAAACAACCGATCCGGCAGCCGAGCCTCTGGTGGTGAACATAATATTATGCTCACGGGCATAACGAACATAATCCGCTACTGATAAAAAATATGGGGAATAACCTTTGGCGGCAATAATACCCAATTCATACTCGGCGCGTTTTTTCACGTCATCTGTCATCTCTATTAGTTTAGGCAATTTTTCATAAACCTGTTCACGCAAATACTCGTCGGCTGTTTTTCCTTCCGGAATATCTATAGCCGGGAAATGCCACTTATTAAGTTCCAAAACCAAATTGACGCGTTCGGCAATTTTTACTGTGTTCTCAATCGCTTCTGGAATATGCTTAAAACGGCTAATAATTTCTCTGGCCGGCGCCAGAGAATAATCAGCCCCGTTCATAGTCAGCCGATTTTCTTCGTCCAGTGTCCGGCCGTCTCTGATGCAAGTTAAAATATCCTGCGCCTCCGCGTCTTCCGTTTCCAAATAATGCGCGTCGCGGGTGACAATTAACGGTATGCCGGTGTCTTTAGACAGTTGAACAAGTTTGGTATTCAACTCCATTTGTCCTTCCTGCGCCGGCAAATCCATCATCTCCAAATAAAAATTTCCCGGCCCAAAAATTTCCTGATACTCCAGCGCTACTTTTTTGGCTTTAGCGTAATTATCTTCCTTGCGTAAAATCCAGGGAATCTCTCCGCTAAAACAAGCCGACGAAGCCACTAATCCTTCGTGATATTGTTTTAATAATTCTTTATCCATTCTTGGCTTATAATAAAATCCTTCCAAATTGGCCAACGAAGACAATTTCATTAAATTTTTATAGCCCGTATAATTTAAAGCCAAAAGAATCAGATGATAGTACCTATCATCCTTATCTTTATCAAAACGACTGCCCGGCGCCAAATATGCTTCCATGCCGATGATTGGTTTTATGCCCTCTTCTAGGCAACACTGATAAAACTCTATGGCGCCATACATATTGCCGTGATCGGTAAGAGCCAGGGCTTTGTAGCCCATTTTTTTAGCTTTTGCCACCAGCTCCGGTATTTTTGGCAACCCGTCCAACAATGAATAATGCGAGTGGACGTGCAAGTGAACGAAGTCAGACATATTGGTCTTATCTTACCTTAAAGAAAAAACTAAATCAATCAAAAACCCCCTCTTGAATGGAGGGGATTTTAAATGTAATTCTAATCTATTTCCGCATCTTTTTAGCAACTTTTTTCATTTTCTTGGCCGTAGCCTCTACCGCCTTGTCTACCGCTTCTTTGGCCGCGTTATTCATTTTATTTGAGCTCTTATTTATCCAATCTTTGGCTTTTTGATTTACCATATCTTTTACCATCCCCGCCATACCGCCTCCGGCCATACCCAGCAAACTATGAATATTTTCTACCTTGCCGCGCACATAATTTATGGCCTCGGT
>JBBUEJ010000090.1:914-21288 GCA_038056955.1 Patescibacteria group bacterium | reverse complement strand
ATTTTATATTCTTCTTTATCCAGTTCTATTTTTTCGCCTCCCCAATTTTTTAAAACCACATGATCCCCCGCTTTAACTTCCATAATTCCGCGTTCACCATTTTTAAGCATCTTGCCCGGACCCACAGCCACCACATCTCCCTCCGGCTTTTTTTCATCTTTACCCGGCAAAACCAAACCAAACGAGGTTACCTCATCGGCTTTTGTTTGTTTTACCAAAACATTGTCTCCTAATGGTCGGATTTTCATACTTAATGAATGATTAAAAATTTAATGATTGATTAGCACTCAAAATGGCGGAGTGATAAGCTCCGTCATTTTACTATAAACACGGCAAAATTGTCAAGGGTTTTGGTAAGAAAGGCCCCAAACCACCCACCACAACAAAATTCCGCCATACATACTCCATAACCAGTGGTCAAAAAGCCCTGCTGTCAGCAAGGATACCGCCACAGGAAGATAAATGAGATTATTTTTTACCATCAGCCAAAATAACCGCTTGAATAAAAAAAATAAAAATATAACGCCCGCGAAACCGATTTCTACCAGCGCTAACAAATAAATATTATGAATCGGCTGATACTGCCACGCGGGTAGGGTTGGATATTTTTTATATAGCGCATAAGTGTACGCGCCCGGCCCGATTCCTAAAATAGGATTTGATTTGATAAAAGACAATGCCTCGGCGTACTGCCATTTTCTTTCGGAAATTGATTTAACTTCCAAGCGGTTGTTTAAATCAAATCTGGCCGTAAACACCGGATAAAAAATTGCCAGCCAAAAAATAACTACAACCAGAGAAAAAGAAATCTGTTTGGCAAAAAAATACAAAACTGTTTTCTTTTTATAAAAAATAACCGCAAACAAAAACGTCGCGCCGACTGTAGTCGCCAGCCACGCCCCGCGAGAAAAAGAAACCAACAATCCCGACAAAATAACCAGCTGGCCCGAACTGATAATTATTTTGTTACGCCACGATTCGGCTTTAAGATATAAAACCAAACCCAGCACAAATAAAACCGCCAGATAAATTCCCAGTGAATTTGGCGAACCAAAACTGCCATAAGCGCGCAGCCATCTTTGATCGGCAAATTCAATAACACTCGGCCCTAAATTTCCGGCCTCTTGGCCAGCCATTCCCAGCCACTTGCTGGCCAAAATCTGCTGGGTTAAAAATTGCCAAATGGCTAGCGCGCCCTGTAAAATTCCACCCGCCCAAAGAGCCATTTGATATTTTATCTTCTCATTTTCCCAAAACAAAACAGTCATCAGAGCCGCGCCTTCTAAAATATGGAAAACATAATTATACGAAACCCAAAAATTCTGACTTAGAGCCGCGGCCAGCGCCAATGCCAATAAAAACAACGTTAAAAGCAATGAAATTCCGCTTTTTTTTTCTTTGTTTGCCAAACGCTGAACAAAAAACAAAATCAAAATAATCCACAATAAAATCTCTGTGGCGTAAATGCTAAAAGTTCCATATTCCCAGTACCCGTTATTTAATTCACCGTAATGCCAAAATACCCGGGTTTGCCAAGGCAACAGAAATAAAAATACCAGTAATAATAAATTATAAATTTTTTTCAAGGTCATAAATTTTTTGTTTCCACCTATCCCTATATTCAATCCTGGTATCTTTTTCATGAAATTTTAAAACCCCGTCGGAAATCACCACGCCTTTATCTTCGCCTCTGTCAATTTGTTTACCGGAAAATTTCATTTTGGATAATTGCATTTGTTTAGCTTGATTATTTATAATGTCACCATAGCTTCCCTGCCACATTTTTTCCCAAGCCTTTTTCCAAATTTTACTAAACTTAGATTCGGGAATTGACGGCAAATACGAAGAAGTTTGTTTGGGATCTATATTAGGCAAATACGTTTTGGTCCAAGAATTGGCCTCTAAAAATTTAAGGTAATAATTTTCCGGATCAAAAATTGGCAACATCTGATTTAACCAATAGGCAAAATGAATATCATCATTTGCCACCCGCCATTTGGCCAAATCCAAATTTTCCACAGTCACATAAAAACTCAAACAAATTTTATTTTTAATCCGTTTGCCCGCGCGTCTTAACCTGAATAATTCCAATAAAAAAGTAACCAGCAAGCGGGTAATCCAAATCCTGTTTTTTTCCGTGACAATAAAAAAATCTATATCACTTTCTTCATCCGCCTGTTCCGCGCCAACGGTGTTGCACACAAAAACTGCCCTTAAAAACGGAACTGATCTGATAATTTTGGCGGCCCGGCGGGCAATTTTTAATTTTTGTTCCGAGATTAAAAATTTGCGGCAGCGCTCTTCCACATTTTTTTCCCGTCCAGGGAAAAAATAATAGCCGAATTTAGAATCTAAATTTAAATTAGCTATGGCATTTAAAAAATCCGGATAACCGCTGGCTGACTTGCCCGGCGGAGCTTTAACGAAGTCGGGTGGTTGCCAAAGCCAAGAAAAAAGCTCTTCTTTGGTAAGAGGATAATCGGCTAAATCAAAATACGCCAAAGTATTTATTATTGACTGGCGCAGAAGACTAATTAACATACTTACCTACTTTACGACTTCTCCTTCTATAATATTACCATTAGTTTTGGGTTTTTTGAATTGCCACACCTGTTGTAAAACCATGAGCAAGGTGCTGAAGAACCAATATAAAGTAAGCCCGGCCGGGAGGCTAAAACCGATGACAACAGTCATTACCGGCATAAAATAAAGCATTTGTTTGTTCATCATAGACATCATCGCTTCATCTTTGGAACCAGCGCCCGCTCCCTGGGGCGGATTTTTTCGGCTCAAAGTTTTGGCCTGGAAATATTGAGCGCCGCCGGCTAAAACCGCCAACACATAATTTGGTTTGGCCATATTAAAAACGGACAAAGAAATCTGATTTATAGTGCCGGGATTACTGACGAACGAATATAAAGATTTGGCCAGATCCTTTGAAGCCAGCCCGTCTTGCAAAACCATATACAAAGCGATTAAAATCGGCAACTGAATCAGTATGGGCAGACAAGAAGTGAGTGGATTTACTTTATTATTTTTATACAATTCCATTATGGCCTGTGTTTGTTTTTGTTTATCGTCGGCGAATTGTTTTTTAACCGCCTCCATTTTTGGCTGAAGTTCCTGCAAAGCGCGCTGAGATTTGATGGATGCTCCGGTAAGCGGATACAGAACTAAACGCACCAAAATCGTGATTGCTAAAATTACTAACCCCACATCGTGGCCGGGAATAAAATTATACAAAAAGACAAAGATATTAAATATTGGCTGATACAAAATGGTATTGAAGAGAGAAGACATAAACGTGAAATTTTTAATTTTTAATTTTTATTTCTCTATTTTTTCTTCTGCCTCAGCAACTTCCGTGGCCTCCGGTTTAACATCACCACTAGACAAAACTTGTTTTCCGCCCTCTTCTACCACATTTATTTTCCAACCGGTAAGCTGAGCGGCCAAACGCACATTCTGCCCATTGCGGCCAATGGCCAAAGAAAACTGATCCAGAGCCACACTAACTTCGGCTACTTTATTTGCCTCGTCTAATTTTACACCCAAAACTTTGGCCGGAGATAAAGCGTGGGAGATATATTCTCTAGCGTCTTCGCTAAATTGAATAATGTCTATTTTTTCTCCGCCCAATTCTTCTATAATAGTATTGATACGGCTGCCTTTTTGACCAATGCACGAACCGATAGGATCAATTGATTCATCGGCGGTGAACACCGCTACCTTGGAACGGAATCCCGGTTCGCGGGCAATGCCCTTTATTTCTATTAAGCCATCGTTAATTTCCGGAATTTCCTGTTTAAATACTTCCCGCACCATGCCAACATCACTGCGAGATAAAAGTATTTCCGGACCGCGCGGAGACATTTGCACGGCTAACAATAAAAACTTCATGCGCGCGCCGGGACGATAATGATCGCGGCTATTTTGCTGATCAGCCAGCAAGACACCGGTAACTTTTCCAAAGTCCACCAGCACTTTGCGCGCTTCCGCCCGTTGAATAGTGCCCATCATTAATTGTCCTTCTTGTCCTTTGAAGTCGTTAAACACAATACCCCTTTCGGCTTCGCGAATTTTTTGAATAATAACCTGTTTGGCAGTCTGGGCGGCCATGCGGCCAAATTCGCTGGGAATTTCCAAAACAATCTCCATCACCTCTCCAACTTTAACTTTTTTCTGAATTTCTTTGGCGGCGCTAAGCATTAATTCCATTTTGGGATTAAAATGCGCCAAATCCGCTGTTTCTTCTTCGGTTAATTCACGGCCTTCTTCCTTAGCTTTTTCGCGTCTTTTGGCCAGCTCATCTTGGGCCGCTTCCAGCGCATCCTCGGCGATATCTTTCACTACCGTCTTTATATCCCAGGCTTTCATATCGCCGGTTTCTGGATCAAAACTTACTTTAATATTTTGTTGTTTGTTGCCAAAATCTTTGCGGTAAGCGGCGGCCAACGCAAACTCAATCGCTTCCATTACCGATTCGTAAGGAAGATTTTTTTCATCGCACAGAAATTGGATGGCTTTGGTAATTTCGGACATATAAATTAAAATTTAATTAGTAATAATATAACACAAAACGCAATTTGTGGCTAGCCATTAAAAAAGAGCATTCTAGTGAATGCTCCTGATTACAGATTACTATGCCTTTAAAAAAAAGTCAAGACGCCTTGTCTTATTCCGAAGGCTCGTCCATGAGTTCTCTTACGACGGTGTTCGGCTTTGGATTCTTGGCGTCCGAACGATAGTCATAAAAGCCAATTCCGCTCTTGCGACCGAGATAACCGTGTTCCACCATATGCTCCAGCAGAAGCGGCGCCTCAAAGTGTTTCTGCTTCAAGCCGGCGTAAAGATTGCTGGCCATGGCATGCACCACATCAATACCGATAAGATCCATAAGTTCAAACGGACCCATAGGATGATTAATTCCCTTCATAGCGCGATCAACGACGACTACGTCTTCGGCCACAAGTTGCTCGCCAAAAACCAATTTAACGGCTTCCAGCATCTGAGCCACAAGCAAACGATTAACGATGAAGCCAGGAGAGCTATGCACGAGCACCGGTTCTTTGCCGATGCGGCGAACGAATTCCATCGCATCATCACGCAACCTGGACTGTGTCTTACTCGTTACAACAACCTCCACAAGGGTCATTTTGTGCGCTGGATTAAAAAAGTGCAAACCGATAAACCGAGAAGGATTGCTTAGCGCTTGAGCCAAAACGCCAATCTTGAGGGTGGAAGTGTTGGTCGCGACGATTGCGTCTTTCCTAATAAACGAATCGAGTTTACGCAGGCAGTCGCGCTTTACCCGCTTGCCTTCGGCGATTGACTCAATAACAAGATCGCATTCGCCGAGATTTTCCGGCTTATCGGTCCAAATCAGATGCGAACAAATATTTACCACATCTGTCTCGGTCAATTTGTCGCGAGCAACCTCTTTGTGCAGGACATTCAAAAAAGTATTGCGCGCTTCCGCGTACGGGCCCTTGGTCCACTTAAGGATAGTGGTATTAATACCAAGTGAAGCCAAATGCCTGGCAATGCCTACGCCCATAAGACCCATGCCGACGATACCCACGCGTTTGATTTCCATGATGCCCTCCTTGTGACTGGTGTTTGATTTCTCTAGATATATTAAATGAACCTAAACTATTGTGTCAACTTTATTTAATGGCGACAATATTTTATTCCATAAATATATCGCCTCGTTCATCCGTTCGCAAAATCTCCGTTCCCGCTCTTTCCAGTTTCTTTAATACGCGCAGAGACGGATGACCGTATTTATTTTTGCCAACAGAAATAATCGCCTTTTGTGGATTAACAAAATTTAAAAAATTTTCTCCGGATGAGCTGTCGCTGCCATGATGACCCGCTTTTAGAATGTCGGATTGAAGGGCAGGACAAACTGTAGAGGTTATTGAACAATATTTGTATACAAGCGCATATTCTAACGGCTCTTCCATATCGCCCGTGAACAAATAATTTGTTCGGTTATTTTTTAATCTAAAAACTATAGAATAATTATTGCTATCATCGACTCCAACATCTAAAGCCAAGGATTTATCAGGAGATAAAAACTCCAGTGTGGCGCCGGCAATCTTCCAAACTTGCGGACTGTCTACAATTTTTATATTGGCGCCTTCGTTTTTTACGGCTTCATCCCAAACTCGCCAATATGGATCATATTCTTTCTTACGGCCATTAATTATAATTTCTTTTACATTATAATTTTTTAATACATCCACACAGCCGCCGTAATGATCTAAATCCGGATGCGTGGCCATAACATAATCAATCGTCCGGTCGTAAAAAGGCAAGGCTCGTCCGAGTTTGGCCAAAATTTTACGGTCGGCTCCGCAATCCACCAGCATTTTCTGGCCGTTAGCAAACTGTATTAAGGCCGCATCGCCTTGGCCGATGCTAAAAAAAGTAACTTGAAATTTATGAGGCAGGTTTTGATTATAATAAAAATAAAAAACACACCCTAATAAGACGGCGCAGGCTATAATAAAAATAATTTTTCGGTCTTTAAACATTTTATTTTCTTGCCAAGATTATCTGATTAATCCAAACATCTTTTTCTTTGACAAAAACTTCCTGTTCAATTTTAAACGCCAAAGACCGCAAAATATCTTTAATTTTTTCCGGCCGGTGATAAAAAGATTCTATAATAATCTGATCTGTTTTTGTTTTGACTCGCGGCGGATCTTTTTGATTAATATTAGTCACCGCCAAAATTCCTCCATCTTTTAACACTCTATACGCTTCATCAAAAAATCTGGTCGGGTCTTTAAGATGCACGATTAAAAACGCGGCCGTCACAATATCAAATGCTTCCTTTTCAAACGGCAAACTTTCGGCATCTCCAACTACGGTAATAATTTTTGAATTTTTCTTTTTTACCAGCTCCAACATTTTGGACGAAACATCCAAAGCGGTAACCTGCGCGCCTCTATTGGCCATTGGCAAAGATAAACGGCCGGTACCGGCCCCGACATCCAAAATTTTTTTGTCAGCCAGAGCGCCGAGCAAAGGAATAAACTCGCCTTGTTCAAAACTATTTAAATAATTTTCATTTTCATCATACACATCAACGGCCAAATTGTAGCCGACTTCAGATGACAGAACTTTTGTTTTTTTGGACATATACTATGAGTGCTAAATACATTAAAATCACTATCCAGAATGGCAGTTGCAAATTTACAGCGCTCCAACTTTTGTTCCCAAACCAATCTACGATAATTATAACATAATTTAATCCTAGTCCTGCCGCCCAGGCCACCGCTTGCCCCAAAGGAAAAAATAACCAACTCAAAATTAAGGAAATAAAACCAAACAGCATTAACCATGGCACCAGCCATAAAATTAAAATATTAACTAAAGGCGCTACTAATGACAGCCGGCCAAACTGGAAAAGAATCAACGGGGTGGCGGCCATGATAGCCGCGATAGTAACGGTAAAAATCTCCATCAAAATAATAAGCGTGGCATTTTTAACCCTTACTTTCTTCATCAGCGCGGATTGTAAAATCGGAGACAAATAAACCAGCCCCAAAGTAGATAAAAAAGAAAGTTGAAAGCCCGCGTCCCAAATTAATAAATATGGATTGAGCGCCAGCATAATTACCGCCGCGTATACCAGCACTCTGCCCATGGCCGACAACCTGCCTATATATTGGGAGGCCAAAATAATTACGGCCATTACCCCAGCCCGCACCACCGAAGCCGTGGCGCCGGTAAAAAATACAAATGCCAAAATTAGCGATATTAAAAACCAAAAAGACTGGCGACGGAAAAAACCGATATAAATTAAAATAATATTTAAGGCGACTGCCAATATGCTGACATTGTATCCGGACACCGCCATAATATGACTAACACCGGTACGGCTGAAATTATCAACTAATTCCTGTGGCAAACCGCCGCGGCTGCCATAGAGCAAACCGGTCATTAGGCTGTTGTCCGGCTCGGGCCAGAGACGGCTCATCCGGCTTTGCGCTTCAGATTTCAACCGTAACATTGTTTTGAATAAAAAATTGCCTTGATTTTCGTCCAACGATGTAACTTTTGGATTAAGACAAACAGACCAGACACCTTGCTTAGCCAAATATTTTTGGTAATTAAAATTACTGTCGGCAGAATTTTCCGGTTCTTGCAACGAACAGCTTATTTCTAACTTGTCTCCATACTGATACTGCGGATAAAGCAAGGTTTTGATAATTATTTTACCGCTCACCTTTTCGCACGGATCTCCTTTACACAAAACACTAACAGTATACCGGGCATCGCTTATGCGTATATCCGGCTCGGCCGAAACCCAGCCTTGCAAACTCACTTTACTATCATTGTAATACTCTATTCTTGATGAATCGTGGTTGGGAATACTAATTAAAAACCGCATACCGCCAAAAATAAAAACGAACAGACACAACAACAAAAATCTTTCTAATTTTTTATGCCACAATATAATTATAAAAAATAAAACTAAAAAAAGAGATATATATGAATAAAACAAAAATCTATCGCTTCCTAAAAAAGAAAAGATGCCGACTCCCAAAATAAAACAAAAACAAAACGCAATAAACGTTTTGCTTGTGGAATTTATTATTTTCTCTAGCGCCTCCGACATAATTCTACACAACAATACTCACCAATTTTCCTTTTACATAAATTATTTTTTTCGGCTCTTTGCCTTCCAGCCATTTTTTGACTTTTTCGCTGGCCAAGGCAAGTTTTTTAATTTCTTCTTCGCTCGTTTCTGCGGCGACTATAATTTCATCGCGAACTTTGCCGTTAATTTGTACAGCCAGAGTCACCATCGATTCTTTGGTCAGTTCCAAATTATATTCCGGCCACGACTCAAAAACCAATGTTTTTTTATAGCCCAAAACACTCCATAATTCTTCTGCTAGATGTGGGGCAAATGGAGAAAGCAATTTAAGGAGTGGGGAGTAATGAGTAGGAAGTAGTATCTCTTGTTTGAACATTTCATTTACAAGAACCATCAACGCCGATATAGCGGTATTAAATCTCATTGCTTCAATATCCTCGCCTACTTTTTGGATTGTTTGATGCAATAACGTTTGTAGTTTTAAATTTATTTTTTCTATTTTTGGCGCAATCTTTTCCTGCAAATTCCAAACTTTGTCCAAAAATCTTTTTACACCCACCAGTCCATTCTCATCCCATTCCACGGCCTGATCAAACGGACCCATAAACATAATATAAGTACGCAAAGTATCAGCCCCATACTTGGCAACGACTTCATCCGGATTAACAACATTGCCTTTGGACTTGCTCATCTTTTCTCCGCCTTTGGCCAAAATTAATCCGTGCGCCGTGCGTTTGGCGTATGGTTCGGACACCGGCACCAAACCAATGTCATGCAAAAATATATTCCAAAAACGGGAATACAATAAATGCAAAACCACGTGCTCCATTCCCCCATTGTACCAATCAACTGGCATCCAATATTTTAATTTTTCTTGACTAGCAAATTGTTTGTCGTTGTGCGGATCAGCGTAGCGCAAAAAATACCAACTGGATCCTGCCCAATTTGGCATAGTATCTGTTTCCCGCTTGGCCGGACCGCCGCACTGCGGACATTTGGTATTTACCCACTTTTCCATGGTAGCAAGTGGTGATTCGCCCATATCGGTCGGCTGATACTTAGCAACTTTCGGAAGTTTTAACGGCAATTCATTTTCCGGCAACGGCACCCAACCGCCGCAATGTAAGCAATTTACCAACGGAATAGGTTCACCCCAATAACGCTGGCGAGAAAATACCCAATCGCGCAATTTGTATCTTATAACTTTTTTTCCAAAATCTTCAAACCCTGCTTTGGAATAATTGGCAATAATAGGCAGGTTATATTTCTCGGCAAACTCTCTATCACGGTCATCATCCGCGGGTACGGCCATAATGGCGCCGGTTCCCACATCTCCAAGCACGTAATTAGTAATCCACACGGGAATTTCTTTTTTATTCGCCGGATTAATAGCGGTGATGCCAGCCGCGATACCGGTTTTCTCCAAATCTTCTTCACGCGAAGCTCTGCGACGCGCCAAAATATTATCTATATATTTTTTAACTTCTTCGCTCGCCTGCCAGCCAACTTCCAGCCACTTTTTGGCCAACTCGGCCGATACGGCCACAAAGGTCGCGCCAAAAATGGTATCCGGGCGAGTGGTGAAGACAGTAACACTATGTTTATCATCCGCCTGGCCAGGTATCATTCGTAGAGAAAAAACAATTTCCGCTCCTTCGCTCTTGCCAATCCAATTCTCCTGCTGCACTCGCGCGCGTTCTATATAATCTACGTTTTTAAGTCCGGCCAAAAGTTTGTCCGCATATTTGGTAATAGCCAGCATCCATTGTTCTTTGTTTCTTTTCTCTACCGGAGTGCCACAGCGCTCGCAACAACCGTTTACCACTTCTTCGTTGGCCAAACCGATTTTATCTTTGGGGCACCAATTAATCGGCTGGTTTTTTTTGTAAGCTAAACCGTGTTTAAAAAATTGCAAAAACAACCATTGCGTCCATTTGTAATACTTGGGGTTAGATGTGTCTATAGCCCTGGACCAATCAAAACTATAGCCCAGCATTTTTAACTGGCGCGTAAAATTGGCAATATTTTTTTTGGTTACTTCGGCCGGCGGTTTGCCGGTTTTTATCGCGTAATTTTCCGTGGGCAAACCAAAAGAATCAAAACCAATGGGAAACAAAACATTTTTGCCTTCCATTCTTTTTTTGCGGGAAATTACATCCATGGCGGTAAACGGTCGCGGATGGCCCACATGCAAACCCTCGCCGCTGGGGTACGGAAATTCAATAAGGGAATAAAACTTTTCTTTTGTAGCGTCATCTTTAACTTCAAAAGTCTTGTTTTTCTCCCAATACTTCTGCCATTTCTTCTCTATTAATTTTGGATTATATTTTCTCATCTAAGCCAAATGTTTATCCATCATCGCCTGCAGTTTTTCTTTTGGCACTCCGCCCACTATCTGATCCACTACTTCACCGTTTTTGAACACCATAAAAGAAGGAATGCTCAAGACATTATATTTCGCGGCGATATCTCCATTTTCATCCACATTGAGTTTACCGATTTTTATATTTTTGCCTTCAAATTTTTTTGCCAAATCATCCACAATCGGGCCCATCATCTGGCAAGGGCCGCACCAAACCGCCCAAAAATCCACAAACACCGGCATATTTGATTTTAAAACTTCCTCATCAAAATTTGCTTCAGTAAAAACTTGTTCCATAAAAAATTATTCAAGTATCAATTTCTTCTCTTTTTCTTCTTCAGTATAAGCTTCCAAAACATCGCCAACTTCCAATTTTACTTTGCCATCAAACTGCAAACCGCCCTCATTGCCTTCCGGTAATTCGTTGACTGTTTGTTTCCCGGACTGCAGCTGGGCTAATTTACCCGTACCAACCACTTCGCCGCCCCGGCGCACGCGTACGCGGGCATCTTTCTTTAATTTTCCATCTTCCACCCGGCCGCCCACAATCATGCTATTTTTGGTGGTTCGGAAAATATCGGATACGCGCAGTTTGCCGAGTTCAATAACAATTTTTTCCGGGTTAAGAAGTTTCTTTAGTTCCGCTTTTACAAAATCCAGTAAATTATAGATTACACTAAATTGTAAAAATTGTATATTTTTATCTTGAATCATGTTTTGGGCCAATGGCGCGGGTGTAACATTAAACCCAAAAATAATGGCGCGCGCAGTTTCGGCTTTGGCCACATCGTCGGCGGTGATATTTCCCAAGCCCTTGCCGATAATCCGCACTCCCACTTCATCATTTTTTATTTTTTCCAAAGAACCAATAATCGCTTCTAGCGAACCCAAAGTATCGGTTTTAATAACCAAATTTAAAATTTTCTTTTTTTCTTCTTCTTCCACATCGACCGAGGCGGCAACTACCTTCTTTTCTGCTCCAGATTGTTTGTTTCTTTTTTCTTTTATATTAATGCCGGTGGCTGTGGCCGCGCTGCCCACATCTAAAATATCTCCCACTTGCGGGGCCACTTTAAATCCCAAAATTCTAACCGGACAACTAGGCGGCGCTTCCTTCAGATTTTCTCCCTTATAATTTTTCATGGCGCGCACTTTGCCGTAAATTTCGCCGTTGACTACCAAAGGATCGTTTAATTTTAAAGTTCCGGTTTGCACCAAAACCGTGGCTACCGGCCCTTCGCCTTTGTCTACGTGCGCTTCTATAACAGTACCGGCGGCCGTTCTACCGGGATTCGCTTTTATGGCGTCGGCGTGCACATCGGACACCAAAAGCAATATATCCAAAAGTTTATCAATATTTAAATTTTGTTTAGCTGAAATTTCTACCATCGGCACATCTCCGCCCCATTCTTCGGCTTGTATACCATGTTGAGACAAATCGGCGCGCACTTTTTTGGCGTCGGCGCCTTCTTTATCTATTTTATTTATCGCCACCACCACCGGCAACTTCACCGCTTTAATAATATTTATGGCTTCCACGGTTTGCGGCTTGACACTGTCGTCAGCGGCCACCACCAACACGGCAATATCGGCCACTTTAGCGCCGCGGCCGCGCATTACCGTAAAAGCTTCGTGGCCGGGAGTGTCTATAAAAGTAATGGGAGATTTTTCTTTTGTTTTAGGATTTGTCCAAACAACTTGGTACGCGCCGATATGCTGGGTAATGCCCCCTGCTTCTTGCCCCATCACATTTGTGTTGCGAATAGCGTCTAGTAATTTGGTTTTGCCGTGATCCACGTGTCCCATCACTACTATTATAGGCGGACGCGCCACTACCGCGTCATCGGTTAAAATATTTTCCAAATTGGCCACATGTTCAGTGGCTTCTTCCTTAGATTCTGTTTGCATTTCTGATATAGAAAATCCCAAATCTTGCGCCACCAGCACAGCCGTGTCATGATCGATGTTTTCATTTTGAGTAGCCAGAATACCATTCTTCATAAATTCCATTATCAGTCTGGTAACCGGCACTTGCAATAAATCCGCCAGCTCCCGGACGGTAATCTTGGCGGGAAGAGACACGGTAAGACCGCTGCTTTGACGCGCTTCTTTTTCCAATTCTTTTTGCTTTTCTTTTTCTTTTTGCTCTTTTTCTTCAATCATGGATTTAATCCGCTTCCACTGCCGGATTATTTGTTGAGCCACCCGGTCGTCTACTTTTATAGACTTAGCGCCAACATCAAAACCAAACTCGGGCAAAATTTGCAAAAGTTTTTGAGGGTGAATTTTCAGCTGTCTAGCTAGCTCGGAGACATTCATAATTTCCAATTGATTAAATTTAACTATACTGCATTTATGCCTAGAAGTCAATTTTAACGACGGGATTGACAAAATACGAAAAATAGTCTATAATTCGGGCTGGGGTAGCCGGTATTTAGCCAACCGGCAAACTACTGCCCCCGCCTGGTAGCGGGGAAGTAGCGACAAATGGCTGTGGGGAGACAGCGATGGAATATCGAAAACTGCAAAAAATACAAAACATGGGAGGTCGATTGCCTCTGCAAAAGCCGGAGGACAGAGCAACGAGACAGTGCACTACCGACTCTCCGACTCCGCCAACTGGCACCAAACCTTCGCCGCAACAACCCCCCACCGACGGCAACGGCCAAGTCATCTTCTTCTAGCGCCATCCCGACCCAGCTCCTTCCTCAACCAAAGAACCGCCCCAAGCGGTTCTTGTTCTTTTTTACCAGCTAATGCATAATAAGATGATTAAATAATATGAAGTTTCTATTAATCAATAAACCGGAAAACTGGACCAGCTTTGATGTGGTGGCTTTTATGCGCAAACAGTTGCGCCCGCAATTTCCGGAACAAAAAAATCTCAAAGTTGGTCATGCCGGTACCCTCGATCCTTTTGCCACCGGACTTTTAATTGTAGGTGTTGGGCGCGAAGCTACCAAAAGGCTGGATGAATTTAAAACAATGCCCAAGACTTACGTGGCCACTATTAAACTGGGAGCCACTTCCGATACTTATGATAAGACTGGACAGACCACGATGCATGATACACACAGCACTATACAACCGAACGCAAAACAAATTAAAAAAATAGTAAAATCATTTATCGGCAAACAATCGCAAATTCCACCAATGTTTTCCGCCAAAAAAATAAATGGCCAACGTTTGTATGAACTGGCTAGAAAAGGAATTGAAGTGGAACGCCAGCCAAACGAAATAGAGATTTATAAAATAAAAATTTTAGACTACTCTTGGCCTTTTTTAAAAATTGAAGTACAATGTTCAACAGGGACATACATCAGATCGCTAGCTCATGATATCGGCCAAAAACTGAAAACCGGAGCCTATTGCCACGAACTGGTACGAACTAAAATTGGAGAATACTCTTTAGATAAAGCAATTAACATAATTTAATTATATGACTAAGCAAAACTTGCCAAGGGAGACCGCCCCGCTAGATAAAGAAATTCAAAAAGAAATAATCAGAAAAGAGGAAGAAAAGAAAAGGAAAAAGAAAGACCGGGAACAACCTGAAATACCTCTTGATATACCCGAATATGATCCGGAAGAGGAGGAGAGATGGAAAAAAGAAAGAGAAGAGCGGGAGAAAGATCCGAGAGGCATTGAAAAAATAGACTTGGCTTAATTTGACAAATTCGACTTAAAATGCTACTATACTGTTTAGTGGTATTAATTAATTGATCTTTGAGTAATTCTCTTACAAAGAAGAATCTGAAAAGATTTCCGACAGACGAACGACTAGTACGACCCTAAAATATGCTAACTAAACCACAAAAGAACCTCTCAAACGACTATATTTCAGCCAAAATGTCTCTGGTTTTTTGTGTTTTCTTAAAATAAACCGGCCGTAGCTAAACTTCTTCCTAAGATAAAATATCCAAGAAATGACTCAAGATCATTGAGATTTTTTATTGTATGAACAACTATATTTGGGCGGCCATACTAATTGGAGTCGGAACAGGCGCGGGAGCTGGTTTCGGGTATTTTTTGCGCAAGAAAATTGCTCAAGCCCAAGCCAACTCTGTGGAAGCCAAGGCAGACAAAATTCTTGCGGGGGCAAAAACCCAACAGCAAGAAATTGTTCTGCAAGGTAAAGAAAAAGCCGCCCAAATAGTGGACGAAGCCAAACGTGAAGAAAAACAAGTCCGCCAAGAACTGCACATCATGCAGGAAAGACTGGAAAAACGCGAGACAATGTTTGACCAAAAATTGATTGAGCTCCAAAATAATCAAAATAAATTACAAGAACAAGCCAACAAAATCCAGCAGGTAAAACTGGAGATAGAAAAAATGCGTGATCAAGAAGTAATAAAACTACAAGAACTAGCCAGCTTAACCAAAGATGAAGCTAAAAACGAATTGTTAAAACGCATTGAAGAACAAAGCAAAAGCGACCTGATGGCCAGAATTTTAAAATTAGACAAAGAATCTATAGAAGTCTATGACGCCAAAGCTAGAGAGCTTATCACCGACGCTGTGCAACGTGTCGCTTCTTCGCATGCGGCGGAAGTAACTTCTACCACCGTTCACTTGCCCAGCGAAGATATGAAAGGCCGCATTATCGGTAAAGAAGGCCGTAACATTAAAGCCATTGAGAAATTAACCGGCTGTGAACTGGTGATTGACGACACTCCGGATGCGATTATGGTGTCCGGCTTCTCCCCTATCCGCAGACAAATTGCCAAATTAGCTTTAGAAAAATTAATGGCTGACGGCCGCATTCAACCGGCGCGTATTGAAGAGTTTGTGGAAAAAGCCAAACAAGATTTGGCGCTGGACATTAAAAAAGCCGGCGAAGAGGCTTTATACAAAATGGGCATCACCGGCATTGACCCAAAACTGATAGGCATCGTCGGCCGCCTAAAATACCGCACCAGCTATGGCCAAAATATTATTATCCATTCCATGGAAGTGGGGTATTTGTCCGGCATCATCGCCAGCGAACTGGGACTTGACGCGGCCAAAGCAAAAAAATGCGGATTTTTCCACGACATTGGCAAGGCAGTTGACCAGGAAACCCAGGGATCGCATCCGGAAATTGGCCATATGATTCTGAAAAAGTTTAATATGGATGAAGATATTTGCCAGGCCGCTCTGACCCATCATCAAGACAAGCCTTACAATATTTATTCAACCATTGCCAAGGCCGCGGATGCCATTTCCGGAGCGAGAATCGGCGCGCGTAAAGACAGTTATGAACAATTTGTGGCGCGTTTGGAAGAACTAGAAAAAACCGCCAAGAGCTTCCCCGGCATTGATAAGGTATACGCGATTCAAGCCGGCCGCGAAGTGCGTGTCTTCGTAAAACCAAACGAAATTGACGACTACTCCGCTTTTCAATTAGCCAAAGATATTTCCCGAAAAATTGAACAGGAATTGCAGTATCCGGGTGAAATCCGGGTTACCATTATTCGCGAAACCAGAGTAGTAGAATACGCGAAATAATCGGGTGGGGATAACTAAAACGGCTTAGTGTAGGCAAAAGAATGTAGGCGTGGTACAATACAGGCTAACATTAGAGGAATTAACTTTCATAGGTATGTCAAAATTCCAAATTGGAAAGGGGGTGAAACTATGAATAAAGCAGACCTAGCTCAACACGTAGCCGAAAAGTTAGCTTTACCAAAACGCCAAATTGAGGACACCTTAAACGGAGTACTTGACACTGTGGTAGAACAATTAAAAAAAGGCGAAGAGGTAGTTTTAACCGGTTTTGGAGCTTTCAGCGCCAAATTGCGCGCCGCTCGCGTAGGTGTGAACCCACAGAACCCTTCCCAAAAAATTCAGATCGCGGCCGTAACCGTACCAAAATTCAAGGCAGGAAAAGCCCTTAAAGACGCGCTTAAATAATTTCCAAATCCAATAGTAGTAAAACAAAAACTCCCGACATCTGCCAAATGGCGGATCGGGAGTTTTTGTATTGCCAAATACAATCGACTATGCTATGGTTTTAATAGAGGTGCGGTGATGTCAAATTATGAAGAGCGGGAAGAGTTGCAACAATACATGCGAGGTCTTCTTAATCGTTATCCGGTGATTAAAGACCCGGAAAAAGTTGTTCAACTACTTGAACGGTGGCGCCATCATGGAGATCGCCGAGCCTACGACCAACTGGTCTATGGCAATAGCAGGCTCATTATTTCCATCGCTTTCAAATTTCAAAACCAAGGCGTCCCGCTTCTTGACTTAATACAAGAAGGTTTCATCGGTCTGATGAAAGCGCTGGAAACTTTTGATCCAAAACGAGGCAGTTTATCTACCTTCGCCACCTGGTGGATTAGATCGCTGATAACTCGACATATCCCTTATGTCACCACAAAAAGACCCTATTCCATGACACCAAAAATATATGGAATGGTAGGTCTGATGGCCAGGTCCCTAAAAAACTTCTTCAATCAAAAGGGCTATTGGCCAAACGACCAGGAAGTTCACGCCTGGATCCATACTGCTGATGGCACCGCCGACGAAACGCGGAATGTCAAAGACATGACCATGAAAAAAGTAAAGCTTTGTCTGCGTCTCATTTACGAAGGATACAGCTCCCTAGACGCTCCGTTGGCGGGAAACGAAGAAGGCGAGAACAATCGACCCTTAAGCGATGTCGTTGCGGATACCACAATGGATGTAGTTAAAATTGTGGAAAACCGGCTTGAACTAAACAAGCTTGAAACAAAAATAAACAAGCTTGAACCGCGAACGCGTACGATTCTTCGCGCGCGCTTGCTGGACGAAACGACGCTTGGGGAAATCGGCAAACATTTTGAATTAAGCCGTGAACGCATCCGGCAAATTGAAAAAATGGGTCTTGAAAAAATCAGACGCAGGAAGAAGGTGTACCTTGGCGAAACAACGAAATAAATCGCATAAACCGCAGATAGCTCTTTCCACAAAAGGTCGACATCACGACCTAATAGAAATCTACAACGCGATGAATTGGCAACACTTCAACGGTAAAATCCTGGTTAGAATTACCTGGGGACGCAAACTGCGTATTCCCAAACGCAAACATCAATCTCTAAGATTTGGAGTCTGTTATGTAGAAGAGTGTTTAATAGGCATCCACCGCGCCCTTGATCGCTCTTGGGTGCCGCGTTTCTTTGTAGAATATGTTGTCTTTCACGAAATGCTACATTTAAAGCACCCGCCGCGACGGAAAAATGGTCGCGACAATTTGCACCACGAAAAATTCGTGGCCGCTGAAAAAAAATTTCCCGACTACGACATGGCTATGTGCTGGGAAAAAGACAATTTAAATCGTTTGTTTTTTTTCTAAAAAGCCCTCCGCGATTGCGGAGGGCTTATTTTTTTATTTGACCACCACTCCCAACATAACAAGCTGATACGTCGCGGTGAGCAAATATACTGGCAAAAGCGCATAAAAAAGCGCCCATCGCGCTGCCCGATACTGGTAACAGTATGCGGCAATTCCAACTATAGCAACCGCCACCATCAAGTACTTTACTGTCAAGAAAATAAACGGACCTTGAACTAGAAGTATTCTCATGATCGGATTAATCTCTTCCCCTACACCAATGGAAATAGCGTATAAAGTACAAAAAGCGTCAATCAGGTTTAATACCATAAACATAACCACCGCTACCCCAACCTTGGTACTTATCGGCTGGCGCCAAAAACTCATAACTTCACTTTCCTAAAAAAATCCGCGCCAAGTTTTCCTTGCATTACCCCCTGTATCAGCATGGTTGCCACCACGCTTACTATTTCTATTCTCTGGGTTACGAATGCCGTAGAAATCGCGTCTCCAAGTTCTAATAGAGCCGCGAACGTCTCGGGATCTGACTCAAAATCCGGAGGCGTCTCTTCTATGGATACGAGACGCGGGGACAATTTGAGCGTCATTTCGATCAACACTTGCATGAACGAAACCTCCCTCAAATTAATGCGGCGCGCCAGCTCTTTCATCTCCTTTGCTATTTCCGTCATTTGACACCTTCCTTTGTCTCGGCATAGAACCACGGCAGATTAGGACCAGTATATCCCCAGCTCAAACTCCCTGGCAAACTGATATCTCGCGATCGGACAAACCCCTTATCCAGACAATATTGATAACCCACTTTGGCAAATTCAAGATTATTGTACACAAAATAGCTTGATCCTTCACTGTTCAAGAAAAGATGTACAATAATGCGTTTGTCTTTAGGCCCATCCAAAATCTCCAAAAGTTCCGCGTACCCGCCCGCCATGCTATGCGCAACGTTGCCGGCAAGGCCTTGGCCTTGAGAATTATTCTTATAATCCATAAGGCCATAACGATGCTGGACGATATTATATAGTGAGATATTGTACGTCAGCCAATGCCAAACAGTGGTGGACATTTTTTCCTCCTCGGTCGTTTCAACTACTATATTATCTCGTCAGACAAAAGTCAACCTATTTTGTGGTTGCGTTTTCCGCTTGGCAATGATACTATTTCCTCAAACCAAAATGGAGACGAGCAATGAAAAATGCAAAGGAAGGACTCCCGCAATCATCGTTGACCGATAAAATTCGCAACTCCCTTGAGTTGGCCAGCATACATGTGGTATGTATTTTCGCCATTTGGACCGGTATCACCTGGCGCGCTTTGGGAATCGCCCTAGTACTCTATTGGGCGCGCATGTTCCTGATTACCGGCGGCTACCACCGATACTTTGCCCACCGTTCGTACAAAACCTCGCGCGTGTTCCAATTCGTGCTCGCTTTCTTCGGCACGACCGCCATGCAGAAAGGTCCGCTTTGGTGGACATCGCGACACCGAATCCATCATCAATACTCTGACAAGCCGCTAGATGTGCACTCGCCAAAAATATACGGCTGGTGGCAAGCGCACATAGGATGGTTGTTCTTAAACAATCACAGTTCCGCCGATCCGCACTATGTAAAAGATCTGGCAAAATTTCCTGAACTGGTCTGGCTCGAAAAATACCACTGGGTGGCGCCAATCATACTCACCGCCCTCTGCTGGTACCTGGCCGGATGGAGCGGAGTGGTCGTCGGTATGGGTTGGTCAACCGTGGTATTCTGGCATGCTGTATTTAGCATTAATTCCCTCGCCCACCTTTGGGGCAGTCGGCGCTACCAAACCGGCGACGACAGCCGAAACAATTTTCTTCTGGCCATGATCGTTATGGGCGAAGGGTGGCACAACAACCACCACCATTGCCCGCACTCGGTTAAACAGGGATTTAAGTGGTGGGAAATTGATGCCACCTATTACATCCTGCGACTGCTGGCGCTAGTTGGTCTAATTTGGGAGCTAAAAAAGCCCTCTCAAAGCGAACTCCTGCCAACAAGCGCCAATACAACTACCCGACTCACTCTTGTTCCTTAAATAATGAAGACGGGCGGGGGCGTAA
>JBBUEJ010000090.1:0-904 GCA_038056955.1 Patescibacteria group bacterium | reverse complement strand
TCGCTTAAGGCGACCGCCCGATTTTTTTAAATTTTATTTAAAATAAAAAAGAGAGACCTTGCCGAAGCTTGGTCTCTGTGTGTGGGGTAAGAGAAGGTTGTTGAGGTTTGGTTGCAGATTGGTATCTGCGACTTTTACCATCGAACCAAGTTCTCTGATACATTCATTAAACCATACATCTTAAATTGTGTCAATAGCATTATGCAAAGTTATCCACAGGGCTTCACTGCATTATGCCTTGCAGGCACGGGCGGTTAATTTTTAATAAATGATACTAACTTAACAAAAAATATTATAAAAATATCCCGCATTATGCGGGATATTTTATTTGGTAGAGTACTGTACTAATAATTTACACCCCTTGGTGATGGATATTAAGCGATGGTTTGAAAGCATTTGCGTGTTAAATGGCGTCGCCGTTGATTAAAATTACAAGGCTTGACAAAACCCACACAATAGATAAAAAATTAAGATGCGGTATACACCCTATTCCAAATTTTTGCCAATACCAAACCAAAAATATACCCCACCATACTCGCTACCACAACCAATTCTAATGCTGTCAATAATTGAAAAGGTGTAATTGTGTGGGGTGATTGAATAAAATGCAGATTAGAAATAAAATCAACCAATGGCTGCGCCCATCCAATAGCCACGAGCAATGACCACGCTAGATGTAATAGTCCCGTAAATGCTCCTAGAACTAGTCCGGTTTTATGCGCGTTAACAGTGTTCATATTTTTCACCTCCTTCCATTATGCTAATTAAAAAACTTTCTTTACAACATAGTAATTATACCCCTTAATAAATAATTATGCAAAAAATTTATAAATCAAAAACAACCTATCTAAAGGTTGCTTCGATTCGTAGAACAACTCGGTCTAAAACCTCATAGAACTAGACC
>JBBUEJ010000089.1:0-13721 GCA_038056955.1 Patescibacteria group bacterium | reverse complement strand
GTGACCAATCCCAAACTAACCCCGGCATCTATCTCTATATCAAATCCCGCTCCTCTGGGAATTATTTTTGGCGGATCCATAGTGGCGATTTTAATTACCAATCCGTCATAACCCTCGTCATTCATAAGCAAGTTTGATCCACCGCTCAAAACTAAGTAATTAACGCCTTCGGCTGACAGATAATTCAAAAGTCCAACCAAAAACTCATTTTTACGGACAATGATAAAAAATTTGGCCGGACCGCCAATTTTAAAGGTGACGTGTTTGGCTAAAGATTCGTTAAGTTTAACGTCGCCAAACTCTTTTAATTTATCGTAAAATGGATCCATAGGAAACCTTGCTTTTTATTGATTTCTACAGTAGTATTGTATAGTAAATTTATGTCAAATTCAAATAGCGTAACGCAGGCCATTTCTAAGCGGTTAGCCAAGCGCCGTTTGTTTTATGTCTGCCGGGATATAGAAAGGGCTGTGGGAATTGACTTATCGCTCAAGAACTACTATATAATCACCAATTATAACGGATTTTCGGCCAAACTGGCCCGGCAATACCCGCATATTATTCTAATTAAAGAAAAAAATCAACTGGACACCAGAGATTTACTGGCCCATAAAAAAACCAAAAGCGCCATAGGTAAAAACGATTTGGTTTTGGTTTTTAAAAACAACACGCTTATAGAAGCCGAATGTAAAAAAAATAACTGGCACCTGCTGAATCCGGAAGCGAAATTGGCTGATAAAATTGAGAGTAAAACATCCCAAGTTGAATGGCTAGGAAAATTGACTAAATATTTACCGCCCTACCAAGTGGATATTTGCGGAAATATAAAATGGAATGAGGAACCTTTTATTTTGCAGTTTAAGCATTCTCACACCGGCAGCGGCACTTTGTTTATTAATTCGGATAAAAAATTAACTGATTTAAAATTAAAATTTTCTAAGCGCGAAGTTCGGGTAGCTGATTATATCAAAGGACCGGTGTTTACAAATAATAATGTGGTTTGGGGTGATAAAATTTTAACGGGCAATATAAATTACCAAATCACGGGTCTATCCCCTTTTACGGACAACAAGTTTGCCACTATTGGCAATGACTGGGCCTTGCCGCACAAAATTTTATCCAAAAAACAAATTTTACAATATAAAAAAATAGCGGCCGAAATTGGAAAAAAATTAAACCAAGACGGCTGGAAAGGATTGTACGGCGTAGATATAATTATGAATGAAAAAAACGGCCGGCTTTACTTGCTGGAAATAAATGCCCGCCAACCGGCTTCCACCACTTTTGAGTCGCAACTACAAAAACTGACTGGGACGTTTGGTGTTTCAACTTTTGAGGCACACTTAGCCGGTTTACTGAATGTTGCTCCGGATAAATACAAACTTAGCAAAATTACCGACGGCGCGCAGATCATTCAACGAGTGACGAAGAAAAAAATAAAAATATCCAAAATAAAGGATAGATCAATAATAAATATTATCAAATATAACAACGCCTCGCTTGGATCGGATTTAATTCGTTGGCAATTTAGCAAAGGCTTGATGAAAAAACATAATGTACTGAAAATTCTATGAACGCAAAATTATCGGCGGCTGCGCTAAAAACAATTCATGACTATCTAAACCTGCCATTTATCGGGGTTTTTAGCGTGCGCTGCCCGTATTTTAATAATGCCAGATTGGGACAGCGCGGACAATTAAAAGTTTTAATCGGCAAAGGATCGCCGGAAGAAATCGTGGAAGAAGCAAAAATAATTTCTATTCAATACCGCAAAAATGTTTTTGATAAAAACGGCGTATTCAACGCCCATGTTGACCATCCGGCCGAACACGAGCAGGCCGAATGTATCCGGCAATTTTTGGTGGATAATAATTTGGGTGTGGACTGTTCCGGGTTTGTAACCAATGTTTTGCAAAAGCATTTTAAGGAAACCGCCGGGGTAGATTTAGTCAGAAAACTTTTTGTTACATCGAAGAAAAATTTCTTACGCTGGATTATAAGCCGTTTGCGTCCGGTGGAACAAATTGGCGTTAGTGTTTATGCTAACGAAAAAAATACGATGATTATAAATGATTTACGAATGATTCAGCCGGCCGATTTAATAATTATTCTAAAAACAGGCCCGAATAAAAATCACAATCACATTTTGTTGGTTACGGAAGCAGGCGGAAACCAAATAAAATACGCGCACGCCCGCGCCTGGTCTGGCGAGGGTAAATATGGACACGGCGTAGCGCAAGGTACAATAACTATTATTAATCCGGAAAAAGGATTGATGGCACAGGTATGGGAAGAAAAAAACAAAACTGGTAAAGACAATGAAACTTATTTGGAAGCAAATGTGGCCGAAACTTTAGAAATTAGAAGAATTAAATAGTATGAATCTTTCCCTTATCCAGCAGGCTCTTAGTTATTTAATCCTCTCCGCCACCGGAGCTTTTGTTTTGGCGCCTCTGCTTACCAAATTTTTGTATAAATACAAAATAACGCGTCGAGATGAATTTGATTTTACTCTGAAGGGCGACAGAAATAAAAAAATCGGCACTCCGATTATGGGAGGGCTTTTGGTAATAATTACAGTGACGGTTGTGACAATGCTATTTAACTGGAACCGGGAAAATACCTATGTGCCTATTGGGGTAATGGGGATCGCCGCGCTACTAGGAGCCGCCGACGACCTGCTGAATATTTTTGGGAAAAAACGCCGCGAACGAAAAATTTCTCATACTATTAATTTAATAAAAGTGCACAAAAAATGGTATATGCGTTTGTGGTACGTTTTAATTTTGCCGTGGGAAACATTTAGAAGAGTCGCTTCTATATTTGGTTCGCATCCGGGCCGCGGAATTCATGTGCACGAAAAACTGCTTTTTCAATTTTTGGCCGGAGCTGTTACCGCCTGGTGGATATATTTTAAATTGGGAGTTTCCTGGCATTCTTTATGGATACCGTTTGATGGCCAGGTTTTTGTGGGCTGGTGGATAATTCCGATTGTAATTTTTTTCGTAATGTTTACCGCCAATGCCGTAAATATTGCCGACGGCCTGGACGGTTTGGCGGGCGGGTCGCTCATTATTACTTTTTTGGGCCTAATGATAATCAGCTGGACCGAAGAACGCGCTTCATTTACCCTGCTAAACGCCACGGTTGTGGGCGCGCTTATCGCCTATACTTACTTTAATATTAAGCCGGCTAGATTCCAAATGGGAGATGTTGGGTCGCTAGGTCTGGGAGCGCTTTTAGCTATTAACGCCATAGCCATAAATCGCGCCATGCTTATTCCATTTTTAGGTTTTATTTTTTATATCGAAATTATTTCAGTCATTATTCAGATTTTTTGCCGCCGTTTGCTTGGCCGCAGATTTTTTAAAATGGCGCCGATACACCATCATTTTGAATTCCGCGGTTGGAATGAAGAAAAAATTGTTATGCGTTTTTGGCTGATACACGCTTTTTTTGTAATTATGGCTATTTGGATGAGTTTATATAAGTAATATGTATTTATCTTGGGAAGAAAAAATAATTTCTAATTTTACTGATAAGTCCATTGAAGAAATGTATGGCCGCGGTTTTGTTTTTACGCGTCTTGGCAAAGGCGTAATGAACCAAACCCGCAGCCTACGAGTTGATCTGAAAAAATTTAAATTGTCATCCGAAAATCGTCGCGTACTGACCAAAACTGAAGAACTCAGTTTATTCGCGCAAACAATCCCTTATTCCGAATACTATTGGAAGATACATAAAATGGGAAAAGAATTTTATGAAAAAAAATTCGGTGAAAAAACTTTTAGCGCCCAAAAAATAAAAGAGTTGATTACGGATAAAACAAAAAGCAACTTTAATAAATTATTTATTTATAAAAAAGACGAAAAGCACCGGGTTTCAATGGACGCTACCCGGCATGATTTCGTTAAATCAAATATCGGCTACTGCATAGCTTTAGAAACCAAAAATATTTTGCACTACTGTTATCCATTCTATCAACTTTCAGCTATAAGCGATAAGCCATCGGCCAACACTGGTATGGGCATGATGTTGAAAGCAATTATCTGGGCCAAAGAAAATGGCAAGAAATATGTTTATCTTGGTTCGTTCCAGCGACCAACTGATACTTACAAACTGCAATTTTCCGGATTGGAATGGTTTGATGGAAAACAGTGGCAGAATGATTTGGAAGGGTTAAAAAAATTTGTATGAAACACATTCACTTTATCGGCATCTGCGGCGTAGCCATGGGCGCCTTGGCCGCGGCTTTCCACAAAGAAGGCTGGCAAATTTCCGGCAGTGATGTTGGGTTCTTTCCGCCTATTTCCGATTATTTAAAAGGTAATGATATTTCGTTTTACCCGGGTTGGCACCAGGAAAAAATGACTGCCGACGGCGATCCAGATATTGTCGTGGTGGGAAACGTGGCCGGATCTGGAAATGCGGAATTTATTTACGCGCGCAAAAACAATCTTAATTACAAGTCTTATCCGGAAGTAATCGCGGAATATATCGTGCAAAAAAACTCTTTGATTTGCGCCGGTACCTACGGCAAAACTTCCACCACCGCTCTGCTGACTTTTATTTTGGAAAAAGCCGGCATTAATCCGTCGTATATGTTTGGCGGGTTAAGTCTCAATTTGCCCGTTAGCGCGAAGATAAAAGATGCGACTATGCTCTCGGCAGCTCACACCTCCCTACCCTCCTCACAGGAGGGATTAACAAAACAAGGTGATGGGTGGAGCGTGCTAGAAGGCGATGAATACAAAACCGCCCGTTGGGACAGCCGACCAAAATTTAAGCTCTACTCCCCCACTCATCTGCTTCTAACTTCGGTATCTTGGGATCATGCCGATATTTACCCCACGGAAGAAACTTATTTGCAAGCGTTTAAAGATTTGATCTCCATGATTCCAGCCGCTGGGCTTATTGTCGCTTGCGTGGATGATTTAAAAATTAAAAATGTTTTAGCCGCTAACGTTAATGGGGCTAGGGTAATAACTTATGGCAAAGATCCGACAGCGCGCTTTTCTTATTCACAAGTAAAACAAACAACGGCTGGAATTTCATTTATCATTAAACACGAAAATGTGGAATATAATATTGTTGCGCCTGTGCTGGGTGAGCATATGGCCGAAAATATCTGCGGCTGTTTTGCTATGGCCAAGGAAATAAATATTGATGAAACTATAATTTTAAAATCTATTGGCGAATTTAAAGGAATAAAAAGAAGGTTGGAAAAAAGATGCGAAGGAAAAATTACCATCTATGATGATCTTGGCCATTCCCCCGCAAAGGCCAAAGCTTCATTGGGAACCCTGCGCGCCATTTATCCACACAGTAAAATAACGGCTATTTTTGAACCCAATACAGGTAATCGCAAATCCCAATCAATACCAGGATATAATAAAGCTTTCATGGCGGCCGATGAAGTAATAGTGCCAACACTCACCAGAATAAAAACAGACCCAAAAGACATTGATCCGCCATTTGACGGAAAAAAATTGGCAGAAGTAATCTCCCGGACCCAACCCCAAACTGTGTATATTGAAAACGATGACAAACTGATTGAATACATTAAAAATAACACCAAAAAAGAAGACGTTGTTGTCTTCCTTGGTTCACGCGGTTTCCGCGGAATGATTGAAAAATTAGTTGCTGAGAATTAAAAACTATTTACCCTCATCTACCACTTCGCAAACAATTTCATTGGCCTCCATTTTATTTACAAGCAAAGTAATCCCGCAAACATTGCATTCAATCACGTTTCCCACTGCCAAATTAGGATAAACGGAAAAATCAACTTCGTTTTTGCATTCTGGACAGATAAGCGACATAAATATATGATATTAAAATAAAAGCTTAAGATAATTTTACTCCAAATTTTATACAAGTCAAGTTTAGCATGTTAACACCGCAACCACAAGCAAAACAACTGGCTCGGGCTCTCGGTTTAAAAACAGAGCTGTATTTAAAACGTGAAGATCTGCATCCGCACGGTTCGCATAAAGGCAGATCAATACCGTTTATGATTGAATATTACGCCAGCGAGGGCCGTGACAATTTTTGTATTTCATCATCAGGAAATGCGGCTATTTCCGCGGCTATTACCATAAATGAACATAACGCAAAACACAAAAAATCACAGTTGGATTTAAAAATTTTTGTGGGAAAAAATATAGATGCCCGAAAACTTGTGGTTATTAAAAAACTTGTAAATAAATATGTGCTTCTTGAAAAAGTAGATAATCCCAAACAATCAGCGTTTCAAATGGACAAACAAAGAAAAGCAAAAAATTTACGCCAATCTACGGATGATACTGCGCTTGCTGGCTACGAAGCGCTAGCCAATGAATTGGCGGAAATAAAAAATCTTGCCGCTGTTTTTATCCCCACTTCCAGCGGCACCACCGCGCAAGGCTTGTATGAGGGCTTTAAAAAACACGAAATTAACCCGCAAATTCATATAGTACAAACACCGGCCTGTCATCCGATGGTTGAATCTTCTGATCCAATAAGTCCTTCGGTAGCAAACGCGATTGTGGATAAAATTGGCTATCGCCAAGAGACTGTACAAAAATTAGTGCGGGACAGCAAAGGTAATGGGTGGATAGCGACCAACGATGATATCACCGAAGCTATGCGACAAATTAAAGAGACGGAAAATATAGATATTTCTCCTAATAGCGCTCTATCTATAGAGGGGCTAAAACTTGCTTTAAAAAATAATTGGAAATTTGATGGTCCGGTTGTTTGTATTTTAACGGGACGTTAGATCCTGAAACAAGTTCAGAATGACATTACTCTCCGTTCATCAAAACAATCTCGTCTATACCATCAAAATTAACATCAGCCGCGGCCACGCTAATTGGATTAGTATTAAACCCAGACGAAACTTTAAACTGGGATAAAAGTTTTCCGGCCAGACTATATGTTTTTATTTGTTTATTTTTCCCGGAATTTAAAGCCACAATTATTTCCGGAGCTCCATCTCCATTTGTATCCCCGACAGCTAAACCCATTTCGCCTTTTAGTTTTTTACTATCAACAAAAAATCGTTTACTAATTTTGACAAGACCGCTGTCGTAGATTACAACTTCCGGTAACTTACCCCCGCCGGCGCCCACAACAATTCTAGTGCTTTGGTTTTCGCTATTGGCAACGGCCAAAGATAATCCAGCTTTGTAGTTTTTACCAAGCGGGAAAATACCATCTTTTACTATTGCGCCGTGATAATTGTAGACAACCGCTTGCCCGCTATCGTTTTGAGAAATAACAATAGAATCTTGGGCTGAGCCGGATACTTTGCCAACACTCACCCGCAGCTCTCCTTGGCGGTCTCGCCCTAGCGGATAATCACTAAACCAAATACCGCCGGTACTATTAAATATTTCCAGCTTTTGACCGGTCGCCATAATTTTTTCTTCTGTACCATCGCCATTTAAATCTCCGTAATATATTTTCGTTCCCCCCGGCGCGGTATTTTCGTAAATAAATAAACCGTTGCGCACGCGGTTTCCGTTCTTATTAAAAAATTGGATAAAATTACCGTTGCCAAAAACGACATTTTTTAAAGTTTGAAAAGTTCGTAGCATTACCAGCCCATCTTTAGCTTTCAGATTAACCTGATTTACTATGGAGCCATCATTTACAATGGAATCCTGTACCCCTTTTATTTTTTCGTATTCGCCGCCTAAATCAACATCTTGAGGTTGAACGGTCGGATTCACCAAAGCGATGCCATTGGCGTATTCTCGACGCCAAATGTCTTCTTCAAATTGCGGTTTGTTGTTTAAAGACGCGGCGGCCGCGATTGGCTTGCCCAATTCTATGTCATATTCATCATACCACCAGGTTTGCGCGTGATCTTTATCGCCAAAATCAAATGAATAATGCCCATCAAGCAAGAGCGTGCTGGCTAAACCAAAACGGATTTTTTTGAAATGCTGATTGTCCCCATCAGCTGGACCTTGTCCTTGATTTCCAGTATTTGAATTAATTATATTTACGCGGGGTTGAGGGATGCCTTCTTGATTGCCGGCATAAACGCGCATAGATTCCTTCCAACCCAGAGCCGGAAAATTTTCCAGCATAATCCCGTTTAAATCATCTTTATAAACATCACTAGTGGCATTGCCTAAAATAATATACTTATTATTTGTTAAGCGCCGAGTGATTTTATAGATAGTACGCATGCCTTCTCGCCAATGAGCGTCAATATCATTGTCTTTTTGTCCATCTTTATTCAAATCGACCATATCGCCAGTAAGCCATTTTATATCTTTCCAGGCGTTATCAAAAAAAACTCCATCCCATAGGCCGGTGGCCAAAAGTTCTCGCGCCACAAATTGAGCCATATACTGATTTAGTTTTAAACCATTCCCCTCGGGACTATTGTCGGCCACATTTAACAGCCAAGTTTCCGGCCAAAAACTTAATTTGTTGTTTTGCGTGTCGGTTAGATACCAATTTTCACTGATACCGGCCCCTAATTTTTTACGCATAATACTATAACCGTTAGCGGCGTCAGTTTTTATTTCTTGCGGAGTAATATAGACCAACATTATTATATTGGGATTAAGTTGTCTGATTTTTTTTAAAGCGCTTAAACTTGTTACCTGCGTTTCCATATCTAAAATAAGCAGATCCCATTTAGCCAATTCTGACACCTTGGATGCGGGAATTTCCCAAGCCAAATAATAATTAGCTCTTCTGGTGGCCACCCGTACCGCGGAAGAACTGCGAGGAAAAAGCAGTCCAACATAAATAATCACCGCAATCAACAAAGCAACCGCCCTTATATGCCGATTTTTAAGTGTTTTTAAACGCATACTTACACTTTATTTTATCACGAAATCATGCTATACTCAAATAAATTATTTATTATGCCCAACTACCTCAAAAGATTCTCCTTAACCAGCCTTTTAGTCATATTTCTGGCTATTTTTACGATAATAAATCCAAATATCGGCCTGGATATTCTGGCTTTTTTAATAATAATTTTTATTATTCTTCAGAAAATTTTTGGCGAATATTTTATCCTGATTTTATTGGCAACCAGGCCAGCGTTAGATTATTGGCGCGATATTCATTTATTTTCATTCCCATTATTTGATTTTAATATAAACGCGGCTTTATCCGTTTTTCTCTTAATCTGGTCTGTTTATTTTTTTGCTAAAAACCATCGTTACTTTAAACATATTCCCGCGAAAATTCCTTGGGTGCTATTTATTGCCTGGTGTTCCCTAACCGCCATTTACAGTTATGACCTAACCTCAACCATAAGAGAAACAATAAAAGCCACCAATTTATTCGGCTTGTTTGGCATTTGCTATATTATGTCTATAAAAGACGAGGCCAAGTTTAAAAAAGATTTTTTAAAAGCGTTAATAGCGGCTTCGGTTATCCCCTTGCTGGTTGGGGTTTATCAATTCTTTACCAAAACCGGCCTGGATATAGACGGGGTTGCCAATAGAATTCATGGAACTTTCGCCCACCCTAATATTCTGGCAACTTTTGCTTTACTGTTATTGATGGTTTTAGTAAACAAATCATTTCTCGCTAAAAATAAAAATTTACAAAATAGCGGCGCCTTACCAAAATTGTCCGGCTTATTTTTATTGATGATTATCGCGCTGACTTACACTAGAATCGCTTGGATTGGAGTAGCTGTTCTTTTTATAATTGTGGGACTGGTGTATTACAGAAAAATGCTCGTTTATATTTTAGCGAGCGTAGTTTTGTTTTATGGATTATTTTCTCCGTTCAATAATTATTTAATCAACAACTATAACATTAATTTGCAAGCCATTAATTTAATCTCTAGATTAACGGCTAGAAATGAAGACTCCGACTCTATTAAATGGCGGCTGGCTGTGGCCACTAAAGTGCTTCCGCTTTTTGAAAAAAAACCTGTTCTCGGTTATGGCTATGGTTCGTTTCCAAAAGTTTGGGATGATAATAAAGATGTGGGTAGTATTTGGGATAATACTTCTGAAGCGCATAATGATTATATAAAAGTTGCTTTTGAATCAGGAATTATCGGCTTAATTTTATTTTTAAGTATTTTTATAAATTTGCTCTATAAGCAAATTAGTTTTGGCGTAAAAAATACACAGCGCCGGGTTTCAATGGACGGTACCCGGCATGATTTCGCTAAATCAAATATTGTATTCATTGCCAGTATTGTAATTTATTTAATTCTTAGCCTTTCGGATAATATGCTGCATCATACACCGATGATTTGGTGGCTCTGGGCGGTTTGGGGATGGTGGAGCGCGGAGTACCGGTCGGGCGTAAAGGAATTGTCATCTTGAGCGAAGTCGAAAGATCCCTTTCACCTTATTATTAAATATATATAATTATAGGTTGGTTGTGTAAGGGATTCCTCCACTACGGTCGGAATGACAACGTAAAAACATCGCATCCGCTCGCCTAGGCAAGCGGATTTTTAGCCAGACGTCCGCCTAGGCGGATCGTCGCTAAAAACAAAAAACCACCCAGAGAGAGTCACCTAATTAGATAATAAATTATTTAATCGGGTAATCGGGTGGTATTTTTGTTAGGCAGATAAATCTGTCTATTTTCATTCGCTAACACGCTAGTGAACGTAAATAGACAGATAATGCCTGAAAAAGTTCGCTAGAACTTTAATTTTCTTCACCACCCGTGCTTCGCTACAGCTACGCAGGGCAAGCATTTTGAATAGTAGGTTTGCTTGCACCGCATAGCTGAAAGCGAAGCGGTGATGAGTAAAATTGAAGGGGGAAGAGATTTGCTGGAAAATTCGCAATCTCTAATCTCTTCCCCTGCCTCGGCGCTGAATGCGGCGAGGACTTCAGACGGCTAGTACAGCAAGTTACGGCCGTCCCACGTGCCCTTCTTGAGGCCCGTGATTTCCTGATGCTGGAGGGTGAGACCATTCCACTCGATCTGAATATCGATGGTGGATACGCCCAAGCCTGGATTGTAGCAAATGACGCTACAAGCATGGGCTGGCGCGGCCTTCCAACTGCCGCCGGATGGACCGGTTGGCAGACCGCTCGCCGAGAACAGCCCCAAGCTCAGAGCCGGTTCGGGAACTCCGAATCCTGCCCAGAACTCACAGGTGGCTGAATCGGCTGCGGGTCGCACCTGCATTCCACCACAATCCGTGGCCCAGTGAACACAATTTCCACTGGAACACGCATCACCCGTCCAACTGAATCCATCATTGCAATCGCTATCGGTCACGCAGGCGGGGGGCGGCGGCGTGCACGCGTCCGGCAAAACCGGAGCGGCATCGGGCGTAGCGAGCATCGCGTCTGGGGTGGGTGCCGAAGCGTCCGGAATACCAGCGTCCACCGGAGGCGGAACCGGAGCGGCATCGGGCATCGCGTCCGGAGTTGGCGCCGAAGCGTCCACCGGAGGCGGAACCGGAGCATCCGGAACCATCGCGTCGGGGACAGGGACAACATCCGCATCCGCCGGATTCACGACAGTCGCATCGGGCGTGGGCGTGACCGGAGTCGCATCCACCATTTCCGAAGCGTCCGTCGAGGTCGGAACCGCCGCATCCGGAGTTTCCTCCTCCGGCAACGGCCCATCCTCGATACAGGCAGTGCTGGCAAAGACCAGCGCCAGGGTCATGAACACGAACACAGAATTCTTCTCCATCTTCGTTTCTCCTTCGGGCCTTTTGGGCGCCATTGTTGGGGGGCCACGCGGCCCAGCTGAAATGAACTTTCATCCTGTACTCACCACTTCAAATGAAATGGCGAAGATTGGATGCCCCGACGCAATCATTGTTATGATTGGTCGGGGCGACTGTTAATCTCCCCAAAGATAGGAAACGGAGAGGCCTTCGTAGAAGACCGCCGCCGTCTTTCGATCTCCGGGAACGGGGTAGGTGGCCGCGCCGACTCCGATCGAAGCAGCCACAATGAAATGGCCTTGCTCGCTCTGGAGGCGAAACGATCCACCGACAACACGTTCATCGGCCTTCTCCGCGGGGTGGTCCGAGACATCACTGCAGTAGAGCAGATCCGCTCCGACTCCCATTCGGAAGTTCTTGGCGACGTTTCGCATTGCCGCCAGCCCGGTATTCAGAGCCACACCCTTCTTGCAGTTACCCGCGCGAAAAGTTGTCTCTAGAACCCAGGGCGAGTCGGCGTAGCCGATCTGACCGATGAGTCCGCCGGTGAACGACGAATCATGACGAGCTGGGAATCCGAGCCCGATGCTGACCCCGCCGCGCAGATGGAGATTGCTCCCCGACTGCACATTGGTTACGTACTGCTTGGTGATGTAAGTCCGCGCCGGCGCAGCGGCCTTGCGGGTCCGCACCGGTACGTCCACGATCACGGTGAGGTTTTCACCGGGACCGGGAGCCGACAGCACCATCTCTGTGTCCTTGTCCTTCTCTGCGGAGAAGTGAACCACATGCTGGTTGTTCTCCGGCGGGGTCTGGGCGAAGGCGTTGTGGTTGACCAGCACCATCAGAAGCACGATCACGAACAACACGAACGCAAACATCAATACGGTCCTCTTCATTTTCCTTCCTCCTGCCCTAGGCTTTATGCCCGGGCTGTTGTGAGTGGTGGAATTTCTTCTAGCATTTATTTTAAAAAGAGCAAAACGATCTGCTTTATCTTCCTACCACAATTAGTAAGAAGATAAAGGGATCGTGCGAGTGGTTTAGACTCGCACGTTGTAGGTGTGTAGGCGGGTGTGTGTTACTCGTCCTCGTCGACGGGGATGGGATGCACGATCACGGTGATCGTGCCATCGTCGGTGGCGGCGGTGACCGGTTTGCTGGCGACGGTGGTGGTGGGCGCGGGAGTTGTCTCTTTGGCCTCGGCGGCGATACGCGCGTCCAGCTTACGCTCGACGCGAGCGAGACGCTTTTTCGTCGCCAGAGTGGCCAGGTCATCCTTCTTGGCCAGGCCAGAGAGGTCGTCGGTCTTGGCCAGATTGGACAAGTCGTCCTTCTTGGCCAGGCCAGAGAGATCGTCGGTCTTGGCCATCGTGCTACGGATGTCGCGAACGACATCCAGCGCGGTGACCAGATCACCGTCGTCGTTCTTGGTCGTGACGGCATTCGTCACGACAGCGACGCCGTGGGTCATGGCCGCGACGTCGGTCCTGACCGATGCCACGTCCTCCCGCAATCCGTCCACGCCATCGTTCATCGCGTTCTGTCTGATCATCAGCACCACCAGCAGTAGCGCCGTCAGGCAGAAGAGGCCGATCATCCACTTGTTGCGACCGGGAACCTTCGGGTCCTGGTCCAAGGGGCGCACGACCTGCGTGGTCTCATTCATCTCGTCGTTGATGTTCGGCATGTCTTCTCTCCTTTGTCTTCGTTCCATTGTCTTTGCCACTATGGCCGACAATGGTTAAAACACACACTTAGTTGTAATGAACTAATTATTTTTAAACCGCCTCGTCAAACAATGGATTCGCCATATCATCACGTCATTCGACATGACAGGTCCGATATGGCGCCCCGTCGGATGACAGGGCGAGTTAAAAACACAAAACCTCTTTGAGAGAGGCCGTTTTTATAGTTTGGAAGGCTTAAATAGTACTCTCTCAATACTACCCATGCCTCGTTTGTTGAATTGTGTTCCGGGCGGCTGTCGCCTGGGTTCTTAAAATGAACTTATAATTATACCATAAGTCTGAACTTTTGTCAAGCGCCCGTTCTCTTTCATGTCAAATGCGACATAGCGAACTCCCTAGGTGTTTTCATGTTT
>JBBUEJ010000088.1:0-2133 GCA_038056955.1 Patescibacteria group bacterium | reverse complement strand
GCCTCTTGGTTTTACAATCGTGTTCTTAAAAGATGACCCCATACTAACTGGCTCCCGAATTAAAACCTTCGCAAACTTTTGAAATCATTTTGCCAAATATGATACATAAATCCAAAAAACGAAATCTGGCATAACCGCCTCGCTTCGCTCGGCGGAACGCTCGGGCGTGGCGGAATTCCTCCCCCCAACCCCCTCCTTCCGCCGCGCCCTCGCTTGGACGGCGAAAAAAAAATTGCGGCCATCAAAATCTAACCATTCGATCTTAAATACTCTCTGGCCACTTCTAGCTCTACATCCCGATGATTTATCACATCTTCAGGGGATGTCTCAACCAAAACATCTGGTTCAATACCAACGCTTTCTAAGTTATTGCCATTGTTTCTAATCATTTTCCATGATGAAACACTTAGCGCGTATTTTTTCTCTCCGAGAGGTATCTCAAAAGATTTAGGGTTACCAGAACCCCCACCAGTTGTTTGACCAATGGTTACCGCACTGTCGGTATCCTTCATCATCATAATAAACATCTCGTTAGAACTCAGACATTTTGGACCAGTTAGTACGACGACTTTTTTGTCCCAAAAATCACCCTGTGGTTTAAGATAGAGCTTGGAACTCACAAGCTCACCTTCTTGGGTTTGTCTTTTTAAAACTGTTCCGTAATGTGTTCTTTGCTTTACGAAATGACCGGCCAATTTTTCAGCTAACGAACTATTGCCACCACTATTTTCCCTGACATCTATTATTAAAAACTTGGACGTTGCTAGAGTTTTTAATTCTTCCTCTACTAAATCAGCAACATTTTTACCATCAAAATTTACATGATTTGACCAACTTTTTATTTGTAAATAACCAGTATTTTGATCTAACATTTTACCACCAACAAACCTTTTACTGGTTACGGGCATGGCAGATTCTTTTTTCTCGACGAAACCTACTGTCAAAGTAGAAACTTCATTTTTTCTTTTTACTCCGAGAGTTATTGAGTCCGAGGTTTTTGAATTTATCAAGTGTCTTAAGGCAGTATTAATTCTATAACCAGTTGTTCCGCCACCATTTTCTTTCATTTTTTCTTTTATCAAATCGTCAATTGCAACACCATTTATAGCAACAACTTCTAAAGCCACACCATTATCATCAATCCAAAATTTTCCAGCCTTATAAAAAATTTGTTTTTCTAAATAATATTCGGTTCCTGCTTTCTCTTCTAAATCTGTATGTGTATTCTCCAAACTAGCTATAACCAACCGAATATTTTTTAATAGTTCTGTTTCAGACAAATCGCCACAGCTTTCAATTATGGACTTAAATTTACATGAAAAAACATTTTTATCCTCTTCCGAAGTGAATGGAAAAGTATCTATAATGGATTTCTGTATTGTTTCAGTAAAAACTATATGTTCTCGTTTCTCTGCATTTTCGATATTTTCTACCGGATTATTTTTTTGTTCAATTTTTTCCATAAATTATTTTATCAATTCATTTGCCGAAACTCTAAGAGCTTCCGCCAATCTTTGAATTGTCGCAAGTGTCGGATTCTTTTTGCCGTTCTCAATATTGCTAATATAACCCTTATCAACCTCTAAAAGCCGAGCTAAAGTGCCTTGCGACATTTTTTTCTTGGCACGAGCTTTTTTCATATTTTGGCCTAATTTTATTGATATTTCTTGCATATTCCTTATTCCCATTTTACTACTTGTTGGATTTTTGGACAACGATGTATTATAATATAACCATGCTAAATATTTCTTTTTCCGCAGTAGCCGCAATTTTTTTTCGCCGTCCAAGCGAGGGCGCGGCGGAAGGAGGGGGTTGGGGGGAGGAATTCCGCCACGCCCGAGCGTTCCGCCGAGCGAAGCGAGGCGGTTATGCCAGATTTCGTTTTTTGGATTTATGTATCATATTTGGCAAAATGATTTCAAAAGTTTGCGAAGGTTTTAATTCGGGAGCCAAGAAACTAGATACGAACCCCGAACGAAGCTTCGCTTCTGACGAGGCAGGCTCATTTTTTGAAGATGAGAGTGTTCGCTCGCCCAGCCCCGAGAGTGGCGGGGCTGGGCTTCGCTCCGCGACGGCTACGCCGTCGCTTTGGCGGGAAATGAAGCGGATTTTAATGCTTTCGGGGGAATCAAT
>JBBUEJ010000087.1:0-12946 GCA_038056955.1 Patescibacteria group bacterium | reverse complement strand
GGGGGTGACATTTCTATTTGGGTATGGGGTGACATTATCACTTGGGGGCGACAAAAGAGAACGTAAAGTTGACTTCGGCAACATAATTAAGCTACAATTAAGGCCGTACCAAGGCCTATTTTAATTGTAAAAATCCTGATATAATATTCACAGCGCCGGGTTTCAAAGGACGTTACCCGGTATGATTTCGTTAAATCATATGCAAAAAGACATGGACAAAATTATTTCTCTGGCCAAACGGCGCGGTTTTGTGTTCCCGGGCAGTGAAATTTATGGCGGTCTGGCCAACAGCTGGGATTACGGCCCGCTCGGCCATTTGCTAAAACAAAACATCAAAAACGCCTGGTGGAAATTTTTTGTGCAAGAAAGAGGCGATATGGCGCCGCTAGACACGGCCATTATTATGAACCCAAAAGTTTGGGAAGCGTCCGGCCATCTGCAAAATTTTAGCGATGAATTGGTGGAATGCAAGAAATGCCACCATCGTTTCCGAACCGATCATTTGCTGGAAGCGGCCAGCGCCAAGCCTGGCTATAATAAAGAAGAAGTAAAAACAATTTCGGAGGTAAAATGTCCGGATTGCGATGGCGGGCTTACCGAACCAAAACAATTCAATTTAATGTTTAAAACTTATCTGGGGGTAAATGAAGACACTTCTACCACGGCCTATCTGCGTCCGGAAACCGCGGCCGGCATGTTTGTTAATTTTAAAAATGTTTTAAACGTCACGCGCCGCCGTCTGCCTTTTGGCATCGCCCAAATCGGCAAAAATTTCCGCAATGAAATCACGCCCGGCAATTTTATTTTCCGCACGCGCGAATTTGAAATAGGGGAATTTGAATACTTTATCAACCCCAAAGACTGGGAAAATATTTTTGAGATGTGGCTGAAAGAAATAAAACGCTGGTGGCAAGATATTATGCAGATAAATATGGATAATTTAGTATGGCGCGAAATTCCGGACGGCGAACGCGCCCATTACAGTAAACGCACGGTGGATATAGAATACAAATATCCGTTTGGCGTCAAAGAACTGCACGGTATCGCTTATCGCACGGATTTTGACTTGTCCCGGCACGAAACCGTCAGCGGCCAGGATTTGCATTATACCGACCCCGAGTCGGGCGAAAGATTTTTGCCGCACGTTATAGAACCGACTTTTGGCATAGATCGCATGCTGTTGGTGGCTTTGCTAGAGGCATACCACGAAGAAAAAGCTCCCACCGCGGTGGAAGGAGAATCTGAAGAACGCGTGGTGATGAAATTCCCCAAACATTTGGCGCCAATTCAGGTGGCAGTTTTGCCGTTATCCAAAAAAGAAGAATTGTCCGGTGTGGCCAAAGATTTGGCCGACAGTTTGCGCAAGAATTTTTCCGTTGAATACGACGAAACCCAAAGCATTGGCAAACGCTATCGCCGTCAGGATGAAATCGGCACGCCATACTGTGTAACCGTTGATTTTGAATCACTGGAAGACAAAAAAGTGACAGTGAGAGACAGAGATACGATGGAACAGGAACGGATTGAAATTACGAAATTAAGAAATTATTTACAGGAAAAATTTTGTGCATAAAATATCCAAATTAAAAAACGGCATTAGTTTAATCAAAGTGCCGCTAAAAGGAAGTAAGGCCGTCACCATTATGGCCATGTTTCCGGTTGGGTCGCGCTATGAAGACAAAAAAATTTCCGGCGCTTCTCATTTTGTGGAGCACATGCTGTTTAAAGGCACCAAAAAACGCCCCACGCATTTGGAAATTTCCCGCGAGCTGGACGCTTTGGGCGCCGAGTACAATGCCTTTACTTCCAAAGATTATACCGGTTACTATGTCCGCACCGGTGAAATTAATACCGAGAAAGCTTTTGATTGGCTGGCCGATATAATTTTTCATTCCAAACTGGACGCTGAAGAAATCGCCAAAGAAAAAGGCGTGATTGTGGAGGAGTTGCGCATGTATGAAGACAATCCGTTAATGGCGGTGGATAATTTATTTGAAAGGACTATGTTCGGCGATCATCCGCTGGGTTGGGATGTGGGCGGCACGGCCGACAGCGTGCGCGGCGTCAGCCGGCAAGATTTGTGGAATTATTACCAACAATATTACTATCCCGGCAATATGGTGCTGGTGGTGGCTGGAAATATTAACGACAAAACACTGGCAAAATCGCTTAAACATTTTAATTCCCCGCTTGGGCGGGGTAGGGGTGGGTTGGCACAGGACCTAAAATCAAATTTCCAAAAATTTGTTTGGACGAACAATGTGTTGCCCTTGGAAAAAAGAGTAGTCGTGTCCGAAAAAAAATTGGATCAGGCGCAAGTGATAATCGGTTTTCCCGGACTGCATTACAATGATCCGGACCGGTTTGCCGCCACGGTACTGCTGAATATTTTGGGCGGGGGCATGAGCTCCAGATTATTTGTGGAGGTGCGGGAAAAACGAGGGTTGGCCTATATGGTGAATGCCGGCGCCGGCGCTTTTAGAGATGTTGGTGTGGCCACCATTGCAGCCGGTTTGGATCCGTCCCGGCTAGCCGATGCCGTTAAAGTTATAAAAGAAGAACTGATGAAAATAAAAGAAGAAGCGGTGTCAGCCAAAGAACTGGCGGATTCAAAAAATAATATCGCCGGCCGCACCGAATTGGCCATGGAAGAATCCAGCGCCCAGGCGCAATGGTTTTCCAAGCAATTTTGGTTTGCGGACAAAATCCAAACCTATGAACAAGTAACCGATAAAATAAAAACCGTCACGGCCGCGGAGGTGAAGAAAGTCGCCAAAAAATTATTTGATTTTGACCAAATGCGCGTGGCGGTAATTGGTCCGATGAGCAAAGAAAAAGTTTTGGAATTGTTAAAATCTTAATTGTCATTTCGAGCGTAGCCGAGAAATCCCTTTCACTATGGTTAAGGGATCCCTCCACTGCGGTCGGGATGACAGACAAAAATAAAATGATTCTATGAAAAAAGTGTATTTATTCGCCAACTGGAAAATGTATTTGGACTACGACGAGAGTAATATTTTAGCGAACGCTATTGCTGGCAAGACCACTGCAAAGAAGTCCCTTCGGGGAAAAACTCCAACAAGTTCCGTAAAAATGGCGATTTTCCCCAGCGCGCTGGCGCTTTATCCGGTAGGCCAGGTTTTGCGAGACGCGGGCATTGGCGTGGGGGCGCAAAATACATATTGGCTGGAAAAAGGCGCTTATACCGGCGAAGTATCCGCCCCAATGTATAAATCGGCCGGTTGTGAATATGCTTTGGTTGGCCACAGCGAACGCAGGCATTTGTTTGGTGAAACCAATCACGAAGTCCGTCAAAAAGTAGAAGCAATTTTGGCCGCGGATCTAATTCCGGTTATTTGCGTTGGCGAAACTAAAAAGGAAAGACAGGATAATAAAACCGAAGAAGCCACTGAAATTCAAATCAGAGCCGCCTTTCATAATATTGTTTGGCTCAAAGATCGGGAATTAATTGTGGCTTACGAACCGGTGTGGGCTATTGGCACCGGCCAAAATTGCGATCCGCTGGAAGCCGAACGCATGCACGAATTAATAAAGAAACAAGTTGTCGCGTTAACCGGCGTTAGCCCCGTTGTTTTGTACGGAGGCAGTGTCAAGGCGGAAAACATCGCGGAGTATTTAAAGAATCCAAATATAAACGGCGTTCTGGTTGGCAGCGCGTCGGCAAATTTGGAAAGCTGGATGAATATTTTAAGCGCAGTCCGTTAATCTTGTTAGTATGCTTAACGCATTATTTATAATAATTATTATCGCCGCGCTGGCCATTATTTTATTTTTGGTGATCCGCAAGTTTCCGCAAATGGCTAATTTGGATATTCATAATTTGCCGGAAGAAAAAATTTATCAAAAGAAAAGAGAAATTATAAATAAACGCATAGAAAAAAGCAGCAATCTTTTGAAAGAAAAATTTAGCAAAATACTTGTCCCTGTCGGCAAGATTTGGGGAAAACTTCAATTACAGTTTAGGGTATATGTTGGAAAGATAGAAAGACTGCTCCACCACGAACAATCTCTTAAAACAAAAATAAAACACAAGGTTTCCGCCAGCGAAGAAAACGAACAAAGAATAGGGCAACTAATTGCCGAAGGAGAACAACAGCTAAAAGCGGGTAATTACGATAAAGCGGAAGAAGTTTTTATCTCCGCCATAAAAATTGACCCTAAATCAACCGTGGCTTATCGGGGGTTGGGCGACACCTATTTGGCCAAAAATTCAATAGAAGAAGCCACGCAAACTTATAAATTTTTAATTAGGATGGAACCGGATGATGACAGTGTTTTGGTAAAATTGGCCGAAATAGCCGAAGGTCAGGGCAATCTGGAAGAGGCGATAGAGTATTATCAACAAGCGGTTTTGATGAATGATTCGTTTTCACCGCGCTTTTATCACTTGGCCGAACTGCTGGTAAAGGTGGGCCAGCCGCAGGTGGCCAAAGAATCCATATTGCAAGCGGTGGAACTGGAACCGCAAAATCCAAAGTACCTTGACTTATTGATAGAAATTGCTATAATATGCGGCAATAAAGACCTGGCTCTAAAGGGTTATGGCGAGTTGCGGTTAGTGAATCCGGAAAATCAAAAATTACACAGTTTCAAGGATAGAATTTACAAAATTGGGTGAAACAAATGCCGTCTTAGCTCAGCTGGTAGAGCAACAGTTTTGTAAACTGTAGGTCTAGGGTTCGAATCCCTAAGACGGCTCCGGGTTTGTTCGTTTACAAATTTTGAGGTATAATGTAAGTGGCTATACACCATTTTCTTATGCCCAATAAAAAAATAACCAAAAATCAAGAATCTTTAGTAGAAGAATTTTATCGCGCTGGAATGACCGGGAAGGAAATTGCGGCTAAATTAAAACTATCTTTGAAGCAGATTTATAGTTCACTACGTCGACAGAATGTACCCCGCAAAACATTGTGGGAGCAAAATAAGATTCTTTTTGCGAAGAAGCCGTTATCATTTTCTTTCAAGAAAAACCCTTCAACAAAAGACAGGGAACTCTTGATTGCGGCAATAATGCTGTACTATGGCGAGGGCGCAAAAACAGGCGTTACAGTTGATTTTGCCAATTCGGACAGTCGAACAGTAAAATTATTTATCAAGTTTTTGAGAAAGATTTGTCATGTGGATGAAAAAAGACTGCGATTTTATCTTTATTGTTTTTCAGATCAAGACTCGGATGCTTTAATTGGTTATTGGTCATCTCAATTGAATGTTGAACGCAATCAGTTTACAAAACCATACATACGTTCAACCTTCAACAGAGGTAATAGATCAATGCCTTACGGAGTTATTCATGTGCGGTATAGTGATAAAAAATTGTTAGAAAAGATTTTATCACTCTGTAATAATTTAGTGAGTACGTTGTAAAAATGGGTGGATTCCTGAGCGGTCAAAAGGGGCAGACTGTAGTAAAATGCAGCTCTTGGGGGAAACCTTAAGATGAACTTTCTGGGATAACGGTGAAAGCTAAAGCAAGTGCTATGCCAATACCGTGGGAACCCCGACATTTGGTCGGGGGCGCCGTAGAGACTAGATACCAGAGTGCCTAAAGTCTGTGACTAAGGCAAAGATATAGTCCACGCCAAAAGGAAACTTTTGGATTAGTGAAATCTGCTGGCTCCGCCTTCGTAGGTTCGAATCCTACTCCACCCACAACGCCGCCTAAGCGGCGCAAGTTGAAAGTTTGTAAAGTTCAAAGTTAAAAGTCTTGTCGAACTTTAAAACTTTATAACTTTAACCTTTTTACTATCAATGCCGTTGTAGCTCAGTTGGTAGAGCATTTCCATGGTAAGGAAAAGGTCTCGGGTTCAAATCCCGACAACGGCTCAGGTAATTTATGATTTAAGATTTTAGATTTAAGAATTACTAAAAAAATTATGGACAGCGAAGTTCTTAAAAAACGAACTAAAGAATTCGCGCTGCGTATAATAAAGTTAATTGACGCGCTACCAAATACAACGGCAGGTCAAACAATCGGTAAACAAGTTATTAGAAGTGGAACATCAGTAGCGGCAAATTACAGAGCAGTGTGTAGGGCTCGTTCCAGACCAGAATTTATTTCAAAACTAGGAGTAGTTGTAGAGGAAGCAGATGAGACAGTATTTTGGTTAGAGATAATAATTGAGAGTAATCTTTTGAAAAAAGAATCAGTTGCTTCATTATTACAAGAAGCGAATGAAATCACAGCTATTATGGTTTCAGCTAGAATGACCAGTATCCGTACAAATAAATCTTAAATCACAACGGTTCGTACTGTTAAATCTTAAATCAAAAATCTTAATTCTTAAATTAAAAGTATGTCCCAAGATAATCTAGTGAAAATGGAGTGCAAGGAATGCAAGCATACAAACTATTTTACCAGCAAGAACAAAAAGACCCTGAAGAACAGGCTGGAGCTGGAAAAGTTTTGTAAGTTTTGTAAGAAGCATACCGAACATAAAGAGACAAAGTAAAACAAATAAACCCCGCGCCGAAAGTTTTCCGGGCGGGGTTTGTTCTTAGGGGCGTAGTATAATGGTAGTACAAAGGTCTCCAAAACCTTTGGCGTGGGTTCGATTCCTACCGCCCCTGCAACGCTGCAAAATCACCCTTTTGGGTGGTTTTTGCTATCAGTTCATAAGGCATTTTAAAGCTAACGTCAGCAATTTTTTCGTTTACAACAGAAAGGTTCCAAAGTAAAATTTCTAGAAGATTACGTTTTTCATTTTCTTTTGCTTTCAAAAAATCTTTTTTGGCTTGGTTAGCGACTAAAAAGATACTTTTAATGCGTTCCAAAGTAATAAGAGGGTCAGCAGGTTGGTTTTCTTGAATTGTTTTTTGCTGTTGCTCCAACGTTACTCGTTCGTTATTTAAAGCCTGTATTTTGTCCGTGTAAACGTCTTCGGGTATAAGATTACCCAAATAGCTATCCAAGAGCTTGGCGAGCTTCTGGCGCACGCTAGCGAGCTGTTTTTGAATACTCTCAACCGAGGTTTGAGTGTATTCTACCGCTTGACTTAGGTTTTCTTTTTTTGCCAAATAAGCTATCTCAATAAGTTCACTATCAATTTGTAACTTATTTAAGGTTTCGGCAACAAGATCATCCACCTTTTCCTCACGAAGATATTTTTTATGTTGCTCACAGCTCTTTTTTCCGTTAGTGCAATAATAATACGTATGGCCTTTTTTTAAACTAGCCGTAAGCTGACAACCGCAGTTATGGCAATACATAAAACCACGGTGTACAAATTCGTATTTTTCTTTGTGGGTATGTTGGCGTTTGTTAACAGCTATTTGTGTTTGATCGAATAACTCTTTACTGATAATTGGCGGGTGTTTACCCGGGTAATACTTTCCGTGGCTTTCCATAACGCCATAATAAAAAGGATTCTTAAATATCATGTGTATTATGCTGTGTGAGACTTTTCCGCCTCCCTTGGTTCGTAATCCTTGATCATACATCATTTGCGCTATTTCTTTTAAACCGTATGAGCCTGTGGCGTAGAGTTTAAACATTTTTTCTACATAATGGGCACGTTCAGGGTCAGGATAAACAGTGTGATCTGCCTTATCGTTTAAATATCCAAATGGTGCCATATGAGGCCAGCCACCTTGTCGTAGTTTTTCTAAATTACCACGTTTAACGTTGACGCTTAGATCACGAACAAATTGATTAGCCATTCCGAACTCAAAACTCATTAAGAGTACATTGTCAGCAGGATAATAATTTTTGTCATGAGTTTTAATTTCGTGAATTATATTTTGTTGCAAAAGCCAGTTAATAGTACCTCCGTCAATTGGATTACGAGCTAAGCGGTCTAATTTCCATACATACAGTGTGCAGGGTTTATTTTTTTGGACATACTCTATCATTTCTTGAAAGACCGGACGTCCAGGAGCTTTAGCAGACATGCTTTCACAGAATACTTTATCTAAAATAATACCTTCACGAGCGGCCTTAACTCGTATTTCATTGACTTGAGCGTCGATAGAGAGCATTTGACGCTCTTCGGACTCGGATGATTTACGACAATAGGCGAGATATTTCATAAACAATATTTTTAGTTAAGTTTTTATTATATGGCATTTAGGTAATTATGCAAATTATTAAGAAGTATCAATCTTTTCTTCAACCATTAATTGGCGATAATATATATTGCTACCAAAATAATCTTTATATTCCTTCGCATAGCGAAATCCAAGGACATTGAAGCCGGCCATATACAACTTGGAAGCGTCTTCATCCAACTCTATCTCATGCGGCTCTTTTAAATTGAATGAACGAAAAAATAATTTTTCATTTTTCTTTCGCGAACCATCTTTTGTAAAATACTTGCAGATATACGCACCAACATTATCGCAATTTTTTAATTTATTATATTTTATAAACCCAAACCCCCAAATATCTCGCATTTTATTTATTTCAATCCACGGAACATCAAACAAAACGACATGAAAGTGTATTGCCCCACGTTGTTGCAATTCGTACACCGCAAGATATTTCAAATCGCTAGTCTTTTTTTCATACAAAGCATAATTTAAACGCAAAATCCAATTCTTAAAATCAAGCTTAGCTTTCTCAACATCCCCCATATTCTCAGCATACGTCAAAGTCAAAAAAGACGAACGACCATACTTAAAATTACAATTAATCAAACGACGGATACGAGTTTTTGCAGAACGATATGACATTTCAGTTTTTTGCTCATCCGGGCCTACATTCGATTTATTAAAATCGAAGAAGTTAGACCGTCTTTTGGACTGCACTTTATTAAAAGGGTAATCGTATATCTCCAAAAAATTACCGGCCAATACATATTTAGAGTATGCCATAGATCACAAGCTTTAACTTTGGCTTTTCAGCTCTTATCTAACTTTAATCAAGTAAACAGTAGGAAGCCATCGCTTGGGGGCAGGCCGAGCGTGTTTTACCCGCTTGCCTGCCCCCAGCGAGGCGTTAACCATTAAATCTGACTTCATTGTGTATGATGACGGACAAGCCAATCATATAAATTAGCTAAAGAATCTAAATATTCATTTGCTTTTTCTTTTGTAATATCCAAACCATACTTCTGTTTGAAGTATGCGATAAGGCGTTGCTGTAATTGTTCAGAGTAATTAAACAAAAAAGCCATAATGATTATTATGGCTCTATGCTAATATGGATTTATCCACAGGTATATTACAAAACTGGTTTCCAACTTTGTTTACTTTTTTATTCTTTTAATCAATGATGAAACGTACTCGTAAGTTATTGGTTTCTCGGGGAAATCTTTGTTTATGATTCGCGTAATTTCCTTTGCTTTTTTGCCCTGTTCTCGGAGCTGAGCAATATAAACATCACGTTCTGTATTGTGGCGTAGCGTAGTTTTTTTTGACTTTGTATAGTCGTAGAAATTTTCTTTTTGCTTTTTAATTTCAGGCCAAGCTTCTTGAATATCTTTTATTGTAGTTTCTGGATATACATAAACCGTAAGAATTTTTTCACCGTCACGGTCTTCACTTCCGCAAAGAGAACGATGCCAGAAATAGCCCTCTGGTGAAAAACTAGATGACTCAGGATCTTCATAAAGTAACCAAGTGCGAAGAGGTACATCATATGAAATATTTAAATTGTATTTATTGCGTAATCTTTGAACGCCTTTATAAAAGGCGTTCAAAGATGTTTCGTCTTCATCATAGACAATACAACGAATGTCTAGTACGGAACCATCTTCTTTATCGTAATCAAATTGATAACAATCATTTTTAAGATCATAAAAATCTGCCATAAATTCTTTGTTCAATTCAAGGCGTCTCAATTCCGAAATGATTTTTTTATCAAAACGGTACTTGCTTATATTTTTATGACCTAAAAAAACCATACAGAGCTACTATATGGGCAAAATAGGGGAGTAGTCAAGGGTTTTTATTTACTAGAAGCAATAAAATCACTAAGCCACTCTGAGTCTTCCTTTGTTAATATTAGCAAGCCATCTGGTTTGTTAGGATTTTTTCTATCGTTGGTATTCTGTGATTGTGAGGCGGTCCAAATGTTGACAATCCAAACGCCAAAGAGGTTGGGTAAAATACCTTTTTCAATTTTTACATTTTGGACAGCCTTAATTAAAATTGTGCGTGTTTTTTTCATAATTATACCCCAGTTGATTTCTATTTTATTTGTGTCAACCATAAAGCGGACAGCACTACATCTTAATAATCCCCATATCAACATCGGTATTCCAACAGGGATCATTATGGTTAACCACGTAGCAAACCACCAGTGACCGTCAACAATAATTAACACAGGAAGCGTGGGAGCACTGAGTAATAGTATTATTTTGGTAAAAACATACCAACCGACTGCTTCTGGCTGTTTGTTAATTTCACCGAGTTTTATCATACTAATTATAATTAGAAATAAATTATCAGTAAACAAAAAAATTAGTGCAATCTGTTTATTATTTTTTGCACAAAGCCTCTAGTCGCGTCGGTTACCGTACTTGTGTAGGGTGCGCCATAACGCCACTCATCTGTATATTTTTCAGGGTGGAGCATAACATCGTGGCGGCAATTTTGTAATTCAATACTTTGTCTGGCTACAGCCTCTCCTTCTTTTTGTACATCGGTAGATTGCTTGCTCATTACAAAATTGAAGTAAGCCATACTCCCGGAGTCTATATTATTTTTTTTAAGATAATCTTGAAAAAATTGATCAGTTTTTTTCATTATCAATTTGCCGCACACGCCTGAAATTTCAAAGACAGGGTCCATCACCGGTTCCAAAAATCCGTAGTTAGTATTTATTGGTGACCCTGTAAGTATGTTTTTATAAACTTCTGCAAAATCTTCCATTGGCGAAGATTTCCAAGCAGTGCCATTTCGAGGAGTTTTTGATGGTATACTTCGCAGTTTGTAGTATTCGCCCCAGTCAGCATCTGTCATTTGCATTTCAATGTTATGTCCTAATTCATGAGTAAGAATACCCTTTAAATTATTTGGATCACTAACGGCTGGTTTATTAAGTAAAATAATAGCAGATAGCCCATAATAATTAGTGAATACACCACCTTCACTTAAAAAGGCTGGGCTGAAATTATCTACTTTAATCCAGCCGTTAGGTGTTTCTATGTACATGAGTGGCGTAGCCGCCAAACTGTTTACCATGATAATAGACAAATTATTTAAAAATGATTGGGGAAAATGAGCGGTATTAATAATATTGGTTATTTGATTTTTTAGATCATCATTAATTGGTGAGCTACTGGGATTATCTATTGCCCCAAGATAGAACGTATAACCAACGTTAGTTACTTTTTCTACGGATATTATTTGAGCATTGGTTGGCAGAGTTTGCTCAGTTTTTGTTACTCCAGAATTGCTAGTATACGCACCGCTAGGATACATACCAGAATATATATCTTGACTGGCACGATATTCAATAACTAAATATTTCTTTTGCTCGGGTGTTGCAGGTTGTTTGGTTGTGAAGGACGTTGTCAATTTTTCTGCTGTAGATGTAAAATTATCGCTTGCTACTTCAAAAATTGTTTGTAGAACGGTATTGTTTTCTAGATAGTTTTTATAATAAAAAAATGCAGTATAACCAAGTGCTGTAATAGAGGCCAAAACAATTAAAACTTTTATTGTGGTTTTCATAAAAAACAAAAAAGGCTACGTGTCTTCTGGTGGCCCCTTTCGGAGCCCGACAACCTTTCGGAAGCCGACTGAATCAACAATACCAGAGACGGCGTAGCCATCTCTATGTTGATTCAGATTTTTGACCATGCCACGCCTGCGCGCGGTTTAGGCCGTTTAAATTGTGTAAGTAGTATATAACTAGTTGAGTGATTTATCAAGTTTAATAGATTGACCTTAGGCCGGTTAACATATAGAATAATTATACAAAATTAATATCAGAGATTTGCTGAAGAGTAGAAAAATAAAACCTTATAAAATGTATGAAAAAAGAACAAATTAAACAATATCAACTTAAATTAAATAAGTTAAGAAATTTTTTTGACGGAAGAGATAGGTTTACGCAAAATGAAATAATTGATTGGGTAGCAGAATGTACGGCAACCTTTACGGATATAGGTGTTAATGAATCAGTTATTTCAAAATTTTTGGAATTTTTTAGTATAAAAAGTAAAAAAATCGAATTTGAATATGGTCATTTAGAAACTTTTATGAATCCTAAAAAAGATAAGTATTCCGTAGCGGTACAAACAATAGGGGCTTTTGAGCAGGAAGTTATTGAAACAGCTGGTCTTGGTGAGAATGGTGTTTCTAATATGTATAAATTAACCAGTGGTCTTTATTACGCAAGGGTTGCGTATAGCACAGCACAAGCCATTCTTAAAAGAAAATTAGACGAGGAAAGACTGGTACCCCGATGGTTGCTTAACGTATTTTCTGAAAATGAAAAATTTTCTAACTTATTTTCTTCTTTGGAGTTAATTGAATCAAACTACCAAGATAAAGACGCGGACGGAATTATTAAAAACAGCCTTTCTTTGCTTGACAGCCTGTTAGAGCAAGATCCGATTCTAAAAAAGAAGCGCAAGCTCGGAGACCGACTACAATGTTTGATTGATAATCAACAGTGTAGAGAAAGTTTTGGCATAAGTCGTGATTTGGCTTGTGCGCTTAATAATTCCAAAGTAATTAGAAATGAACAAAGCGCACATAAGGCTGGGCTACCTATGAAGTATGATATACCATTTTTAGTTGCGATAGCTTTTGCTTATCTAACAATCTATTTTTTAGAAGTTGCGGTAGCTAGTGGAAAAACTTCCAAGGAGTAGAATGAATTAAGCAGCTTATAGCTTAGCCAAATAAGCTCCCAGTGCGTCCCACAAGGCCTGCAAACCAACTAAAATGGTTAAGATAAGCTATTTTTTTAGTTATATCCCGTAGTATTCTAAATAGAAATGCGACATAGTGTAAACTGTTAGGTATCTTACCC
>JBBUEJ010000086.1:0-2285 GCA_038056955.1 Patescibacteria group bacterium | reverse complement strand
GATGTGGTATTATTAAAGAAGCATACATAAGTCTCGCTTATGGGTTTATAAAAAATTATGGAACGAAAATTTGAATTTGCGAAAGATGAATCTTATCATATTTATAATCGCGGCAATGATAAGCGAAACATTTTTCTAAAAGATGACGACAAAGAAAGATTTATTAGACTAATGTTTCTTTGTAACAGTATAAAGGGGATTGTAGTTAGAGATATTCCCATAGGTGAGACCTATGGGTTTAAGCGGGATGAGACGTTCGTGGATATCGGCGCATACTGTCTGATGCTAAACCACTTTCATTTGTTGGTTTACGAAAAGAAAGAAGGAGGAATTAGTCTTTTTATGCAAAAATTATGTACTGCTTACTCTTTATATTTCAATAAAAAGCATAGTCGGACAGGGAAACTTTTTGAGGGGGTATTTAAAGCTGAACATGCGGATAAAGATGAGTATTTGGAGTATCTTTTTGCTTATATTCATCTGAATCCAATCAAGCTGATTGAACCAAAGTGGCGGGAGAAAGGCGTGTCCGATATGGTCAAGGCAAAGCAATTTTTGAAAAATTATAGATACTCTAGCTATCCGGATTATATGGGCGAGAACCGGGTAGAGACGGCCATTCTCAACAAAAGCGCGTTTCCGGAATATTTTGAGAGCCACAAAGAGTTTGAAGATTACGTTGATGACTGGTTGAATTATCAAAAAGACCATAAGCGAGACTTATGTATTTAATGTCCGATAGCTATCGGACCATAGGTCTCACCTATGGAATTCTTTGAAAATTTGAAAACTTTTTATTTTTTCTTTATTGTAGGATGAAGTATGGTGAATTTAAATTATTAGCGTTAAATTTGATTTATTATGTTTAATAAAAAAGTTTTTAAAATTGTTTTAGTCGGAGCCGCGGTTTTGAGCGCTACTTGGTGGGGGTGGAATTATTGGGAAAAGTATCAATATCAACAGATTGTGGAAGAAATGCGAGTGAAAGCCGAAGCGTTTGAGGCAGAGCAGGAGCGGGTCAGGGTTTTGATTGAGGCGGATACTTATGGCGGAGCCATGCCGCAAGAAACTCTGGAGATGTTTATTAAAGCGGTTGAAGCCGGTGATTATGAATTGGCGAGTAAATATTTTGTGGTGGAGAAGCAGGAGGAGGAGTTGGAAATATTAAAAGAAACTCAAAGAAATAATAATATAGATTTTTTATTAAAATTTATTCGTGAAGCTAAAATAATTGAAGGATATTTTTCTAATAATAATTCTCTTTATATTATTAAAAAACCAATCTTTATTAGTTTTATCAAATATCCCCAGGGTCTCTGGAAAATCAATGAAATTTAAGCTGACAATTTTAATTTTAACAGGATTGCTTTTGAGCAATCCTGTTTTAGCTTACGACGACCAAACCACTCATCCGGCCTTAACCGATGAAATAGTTGATTTTTACAATCTCTCTTTTGAAGATAAACTGACAAGCGAAGAAAAAGAATGGCTAATTCAGGGAACCATGGATGAAGACACGCCGCCCCGCTGGATTAACCATTTTTACGATCCTATTTACAAAACCGGCTGGTCCGGCGAAAACACCGGCATTTGGCCAACTTTGGTGATTCAATATTTTTCAGACAAAGTGCTTTCAAGCGCCGAACCCGTTTCTTCGCTAAATTGGCTCCGCAATCAACAGCTTCAGTCAGAATACGGAGAATTCAAAGGCAATCGCACTTGGCAGAGGGCGATTTACGAATATGCCAATGGCAATGAGCAGGAAGCGTATTACACGCTTGGCTTTATTCTTCATTTGATTGAAGACGCCACTGTGCCGGATCATACCAGAAACGACACGCACGCTCATGAATTAAGGTTTGCCACCGGCGATTATGGCAGTCCTTATGAAGAATTTAACAAACAATTTACCAGAATTACTTTAAACAAAGCTGAAGAATTAAAACAAGATGGTTACGCGCCAATAATTTTTAATTCCATAGATCAATATCTTGTTTCTTTGGCTGAATATTCAAATAAATACTTTTTCAGCAAAGATACGATTAATGATTCGAAGTATATTGATCCGAAAATTATTAAAGAAGAAAATGGTTATGGTTATGGAAAAGATAAAAATGGGGAAGAGTTTGAGGTGGTAAATTTAGAAATAAAAATTGACTCCATCAATAGAATAATTACCCAAAAATATTATTTAATTTATGATGATAAAAATATTTTGGTTTTAAATAATTACTTCACCCGCCTTTCCCGCGAAGCCGTCATCAACGGCGCCGGCATAATTGATC
>JBBUEJ010000085.1:0-2909 GCA_038056955.1 Patescibacteria group bacterium | reverse complement strand
AAATTTTCGCCACTTTGGTTAAATCAAGTTTAAACGGCGCTTTTTTCATAATCGCGAAGCCTTCGCCGATCGCCTGCATCATGCCATATTCAATGCCATTATGAACCATTTTTACAAAATGCCCGGCGCCCAGACCTTGAAAATGTTCAACTCCGCCGGCAGTAGCGCCGTCAATATACAAAGGTAATAATTCGTCATATAACTTTCTATCGCCGCCCACCATAAAACAAGCGCCGTTCCTCGCTCCGCCCGGACCGCCGGAAAACCCAACATCGGCAAATTTAATTCCCAGTTTGGCCAGTTTTTTGCCGCGGCGAATGGTATCTTTGTAATATGAATTGCCGGCATCCAAAACAATAGCACCCGGTTGTAAATAATCTACTAATCCGCCCTTATCAAAAAGAGTTTGATCAACAACTTCACCGGCCGGAAGCATGAGCCACACAATTTTTGGGTTGGAAAGTTTGGAAACAAATTCTGCCAATGAATATGACGCGACCATGCCCGCCGCGGCCAGTTCTTGGGTTTTTTCCGGGGAACGGTTGTAGCCCGCAACTCGCCAGCCTTTTTCCATAAGCTGCAAAGCAAAATTGTGGCCCATTTTTCCCAACCCAATGATGCCGATTGCTTTGCTCTGTGGTTTTAAATTATCCGCTGGTAAAACAAAGTTGGTTTTAGAGCCAATTTGGTATTTTTTTAAATCTGTTTTGTTTTTTCCCCAGCCTTTTATAATCGCTTCCACAAAACGCCACTCGGCCGTAATTTCGGCAGTGGAAATAAACAAAGTCTGATCCCCTTTTACGATATCCAAAAGCAGCTGTTCATAATCGGCGACAAAATCTTGTTTATCGGCCGCGGCATAATCAAAACCAAAATCCACTTGGCTCAAAATATAATCATGGCCGGGTTTCTTGGCCAAAAATCCTACTTTAATATTTTCATCTGGCTTGATATTGTAGCGGAGAACATTTTGAAAATGGCCGCCCGGCGGACACAAACAGGGCAAAAAATGCTTAAAGGTTATTTTAATTTCGGTGCGAGTTTCCGCCAGACCCTTGCCGCTTTCTATATATAGAGGCACGCCGGTAAATGGACCGCTGTGCATAGTGGCTTTAATTTTAAAATATGTTTCGGTATTGGAAGCCGGATCAACGTGGGATTGGGAACGATAACCTTTATATTGGGCCCGAAGAGTGTTGCTGGCTACGCCTTCGGAATCAAAAATTTCCAGCCGCGCCAGAGTTTCGGCGCGTTTTTTGCGAATGGCTTCGGCGGTAAAACTGCCGGGATTATCCATGGTAAAGAGGGCCAAAAGCTGCAACAAATGGTTTTGCCCGACATCGCGCAAGGCGCCAACGCCATCATAAAATTCGCCTCTGGATTCTATATCTTCGGCTTCATGTAAAATAAATTCTATTTTTTCAATATATTTATTATTCCACGCCGGCGTCAAAAATAAATTGCTGAAACGAAAAGCGATAATATTGCGCACCGTTTCTTTGCCCAGGTAATGATCCACCCGATAAATTTGTTCTTCGGTAAATAATTTCCCCAGCAGCATATCCAGCTCCTCTGCGGTTTTAAGATCCGAACCAAATGGTTTTTCAATGGCAATTCTGATCATGCCGTCTTTGGCTCCGCAAGGAGCGGTCAAGCCGGAATGCTTCAGCCCCAGCAAAATAGTTTTATAATTTTTGGGCGCTACAGCCAAATACAAAAGTTTGTTTGAGCAAAACTGCCAGCCCTTGTCGGTCTTACCCAGCGTGGCGGCTAAATTTTTATAAGCGTCTTTATCTTCAAAATTACCCCGGGCATAAAAAAAATATTTTAAAAACCGGTCGTAATCTTTTTCGCTGCCCGCTTTAGCATCAACAAGAATACCGCGAAAATAATCCCGCAGACTCTGGTTGTTTAAATCGCGTCTGGAAAAACCGTATATTTGCAATTTTTCCGGCAATAAATTTTTGACGTATAAACTAAAAAGCGAAGGCAGAATTTTTGTTTTCACTAAATCTCCCGTAACTCCAAAAAGGACAAATACGGTGGGGGTGATAAAACGTGAAGTGAGTTTGGCCATGATAAAAAATTAAGCGACAATATCAATTTCTTGATCATCTTCATTTTTTTCTGACAATTCATCTATCGCTGTGGCCAATCTTCCCTCTCTGGCAATTTTACCTTTTGATGAGGCGCCTTTTTTATTTTTTTCTAAATCGTTTAGATATGCTTCAAAGGCGGAAGTTCTTTCTGGCATATTTTTTTAATTTATAATTTGCGATTATAGCTTATATGACACTATTATATGTGAAATTGCGGCTTATGTCAATATCAGGTAAAGAGGCCAAAAATAACAAAAAATGACTGCCTTTTGGACAATCATTTTTTATAGTTTAATTTAATACCGTCTGCGAAAATTTTTGTTTCCTCCAGATGAGCCTCCGGAAGATTTTCTTCCTCTTTGAAAACCTCCTCTACCGCCCCCAAGGGGGCCCCTTTGGGGCGCTCTTCCTCTGCCTTGAAAACCGGAGGTTTCTTCATAATTAGAAGCGATATTGACCCGGCGAGGCGGTAAAACCGGCAACGTCCGAACAGGAATTGATTTTTTGATTAATTTTTCTATGTGCCGGATATCCACCCATTCTTGCGAGGTGGCAAAAGAAATGGCTTTGCCAAAACTTTGCGCCCGACCGGTGCGGCCAATGCGGTGCACGTAATCTTCAGTGTTGTCCGGCAAATCGTAATTTATTACCAAAGAAATTCCGGTAACGTCTATACCGCGTGATGCGATGTCGGTAGCCACCAAAACGCGGTACTTTCCGGTTTTAAATCCTTCCAAAGCCATCTTGCGTTGAGACAAAGATTTGTTGGAATGAATTTCGGAAGCGGTATGCCCCATGGCGCGCACGCCG
>JBBUEJ010000084.1:0-2171 GCA_038056955.1 Patescibacteria group bacterium | reverse complement strand
AAGGACTGCAACAGAGTCTTTGGCGGGTTCATGCATCATGATCCATACTTCGGCACGACATCAGAAGGGGAGCAACAACTCCCAGTTTTGTTCGCCGAGACAAACAGACTGTTTTGCGCCGAGTTCGGCGAGAACTGTATCACAGCCGAACCGATGGCGGAGTTGTTGCAAGCAGCGAAAAGTTGCAACGGCGGTGGTGACGACTGACAGAAAGTAATCCTTATCAAAGGGTTGGGGAAGGGGCTGACGCAACTTTTTCAGCCCTTTCTCTTTTTTAGACCATGAGTATATAATTATCAAAATGTGGAAAAAATATTTTAAAAAACACGAAAAAAGAAAACCAAGAAAAAATCTAGTTCGCGCTGTCGCTTTTTGTGTGAATAAAAAAACAGCTCTAGATTTGGGTTCGGGTACTATGATTGAATCTAAATTTCTTGCCCGTAAAGGGTTCAATGTCACTGCCGTTGATAATTCTCCCGATGCTAGAAAATATGCCAAAAATATTAAGAAAGTTCATTTTAAGAATATTTCTTTTCAAAAATATAACTTTCCTAAAAAAACTTTCGATCTAATAAATTCTCAGTTCTCCCTCCACCTTTATGGCAAAGAAGGTTTTAATACTTTTATTAAGAAAATAAAAAATTCTCTAAAACCAAAAGGTATTTTTGTCGCCCAATTTCTAGGTGTAAAAGACAGCTGGAATGGCGATTTAAAAACTGCTACTCCAAGAGCCAACTATGTATTTCATACTAGAAAACAAGCAATCAATTTACTGTCTGGTTTGAAGATTTTAGAATTCAAAGAAAAAGATGAAGATGGAAAAACTGTTTTAGGTGGATTAAAACACTGGCACATTTTTTATTTCATTGCTCGGAAAATATAAAAAAGGTCTACCTTATACCGGATTGTATCCCAAAAACTCTTGTAAAAACTAAAGGGCAGAGAATGGAATTACGCCCGATTCGGTATCGGGGGGGGATCTAGGGGAAATAAAAAAGGGAATAAAAAAAATCCCACAAGTACACTAGAGAGTGTAAAGGGGATTTTCTTTGATACTAATCAGGAATGCCATGGGCATCCCGTCCGGTTCAACGCCGGACTCGGTGAGGTTTAGTCCAGGTGGACTAAACCAAAAAACCCCTGATTGGCGGTGGGGAATCCCACCGCAAACTCCGCCTGTCCGCCTTCGGGCATGACGAAAGTTTCCAGAATCCTTTCAGAAGGTATCTGACAATCGCCCTTTAGGGCATATTTTTTTCCGGGAACCCCCCGGATTGTTACCCTAACAGAATCATTTCTGACCCCGTTTTTTCTGATCGACAGCGACGACACTGTCGTCAAGTTTTTTTTGCCCACTTTCGGTGTGGGCGACGGTAACCATTCAACCGTGAATGGTACCGTTGATGGGGAGTTAGTCTCCCCAGCGATGACCGTGAGGGTCGTCGCTAGCAGTAGAACGGCTACTGCCCCGATGAGTCTCCTCATAGTTTTTTCCTTTCTTTTAATTTTTTAGTTTTGTCGTTAAATAGCAACCCAGAAATTTTACTTTCTGAACTATTATTTAACGACAAAACAACAAAAACTTTTGACAAAGAACAATTAAGGCATCATAGATAATGCTACTCCTAATGAGAGCATAAAACAATGACATCTTTTGTATTATAGCATATTTTAGGGTATTTTGTCAAGTATTGACTTAATTGATACGCTTTTGGTACATTATGAATGTGCTTGTGGGGCGTCAGCCCTATTCGGCTAATTCATAAGCCGAAGGCAGGCATAACAAAGTTACCACCTCAAAAAAACTTTTGCGGTGGTATTTTTGTTTCTAATCTTCATCCGGGCTACCTTTCATTGTTGTAAAAAATTTCATATCCCGATATTTATTTGTTGTCCACGCAGGCACAATACTCCAAAAGTGGATTGCTCCGCCGTCTCCGATTTGTCTCAATATTACTTTAATTTTTCTACTATCAATAATAGCAATAACACCCCAATATCTCACAGGCTTTGATTTTTGTATTCTTTTCTTATGGCTTTTGACCTCAAACTCTTTCAAAGTTTCTTCAAATTCTTGATAAGTAGTAGAAAGCTTCACTAACTTTACCGCAAGATGAGATAAGGGGGTCAGGTACCCTTTCTTCCCAATCTATGATATACTGAATGCATGC
>JBBUEJ010000083.1:0-1111 GCA_038056955.1 Patescibacteria group bacterium | reverse complement strand
ATCTACCTGGCTTTGATTGATGCCTTCCATTTTAATTTCTACCGGATCTTCCAAAGTAATAATTTTTACTCCCGGCTTGTTTAAGGCGCGTAAAACGGCGTACATGGTGGTGGTTTTTCCGCTGCCAGTCGGGCCGGTGGTAATTATCATGCCATTTGGTCTGGCTATTTCTTTTTTCAACCTGGCATAAGCATCGCCGCGCAAGCCCAAATCGTCAAAAGTAACTCCTTTACTGCTGCTGTGTAAAATTCTCATTACCACGCTCTCGCCATAAATCGTCGGCATGGTGGAAACACGCACGTCCAGACTGCTGGCGGATAATTTCAAAGTCACGCGTCCGTCTTGCGGCCGGTCGGTTATATTTATTTTTAAGGCCGCCAACAATTTGATGCGCGAAATAAATTTTTTCCATTGTTCTATCGGTAGCGTAGCCACATCATGTAAAACTCCGTCTATACGATACCGCACTACAATCCCGTTTTCTTCGGCTTCCACATGAATATCGGACGAGTCTACTTTTAAAGCCGACGCAATCATTAGGGTCAAAATATCGCTAATGGACACATCCGCGAATTGTTTTTCCAAACTTCTAAAATCTATCACTCCGGCTTTAAATTTTTCCAGCTCTTCATCGGTAATATTTATATCTTTGGTGATTGGTTTAACCACGGGCAAATTGGCGTATAATTTTACGGCTTTGGCAAAACTATTTTCCGAAATTAAATAAACCTGCACATTCGCGTGATGCTTTTCACCAAGCTGGTAGGCCAGCTCCTTAATTTCTTCGGTGTAGTCCACGCCTCCCAGCCTGATTTCTTCAACCGTGCTAAAAAAACAGATAATCTTTTTTTCTTCGGCCAGTTCTTCGGGAATTATTCTTAACGCTTCTCCGGTTATGGGAAAAGCGGACAAATCTATGTATGGCAAACCGAAAGAGGCGGCTTGCTTGGCCACCATTTCTTCTTTGGTTTTCAAATCAATTTCTTGCAGTTTTTTGGCAAATTTTTCTTCGGCCACTTGACCCGTGTCTGTCCCCGGCAAGGCGCTGGCCGTGGCCGGTTTTTTGCCGGATTTGCCAAGCAAGCTATTAATAGAAGGAAAATCACTCATA
>JBBUEJ010000082.1:0-1688 GCA_038056955.1 Patescibacteria group bacterium | reverse complement strand
AACAAGGTGACGCAGTGTCATTCGATGTTGAAGAGTCAGAAAAAGGTCCTCGCGCCGCAAACGTTGTTCGCGCCTAACCAGTTTCTCTATAAAAGCAAAAAGCCCTCCTTTACCGGAGGGTTTTTTGTTTAAAAGTTATGTGATACAATAAAATCATGATTAAACTTATCGACAAATTTCTCAATCAAATAACGATGTACCGGCTAATACTTTATTACGTATTATCACTCTGGGCAGCCGCTTTGCTTTTCAGTTTTTTTAACTTACTGCCATTTGGGCCGGCGGCGTTAATAATTTCCGGCGTATTCATCACAGTTGTTTGTTTGGCCGTTAATGTTATTTTTGCGCGTATTTTTAGAGTTCCCAGCAATATTGAGTCCGTATATGCCACGGCATTTATTTTGGCTCTTATTATCGCGCCGCTTAAGTCCGCGGGCGATCTTTGGTTTTTGGGAGGAGCGGCCGCTTTGGCCATGGCTTCAAAATATATTTTAGCGGTAAGCAGAAAACATATTTTTAATCCGGCCGCTTTGGCCGTGGCTTTTATGGCCATTATTCTTGGTCAATCCGCCGGCTGGTGGGTGGGGAATTTGTATATGGCGCCGCTGGCTCTGCTCGGCGGTTTATTAATGGTCAGAAAACTTAGAAGACTTGATCTAGTTTTAAGTTTTTTTATTGCGGCTTTAGCCACGGTCGCGGTTGTTTTGGGCGTTAATTTTTTAAAAGGAGAAGAATTACTGTCGGCTTTGCAAGCGGTATTTTTTAATTCCCCCATATTATTTTTTGCCTGCGTGATGCTTACCGAACCAATGACTACGCCCCCCACCAAAAATTTAAGAATACTTTATGGCGCGCTGGCGGGTTTTTTATTTTCATTTCCAATTCATATCGGTTCTGTTTATTCCACTCCGGAGCTGGCTCTTTTGGCGGCAAATATTTTTTCTTACGCCGTTAGTCCGAAAAAGAAATTAATTTTAGAATTAACGGAAAAAATACCGGTCGCCGCCGATATCTATGATTTTTTGTTTAAATTAGATTGTAAATTCAATTTCAAGCCCGGCCAGTATTTGGAATGGACTTTGGGCCATGACGGTCAGGACGCCAGGGGAATTAGGCGGTATTTTACCATCGCCTCGTCTCCCACCGAAAAAGACATTAGAATGGGCGTAAAATTTTATCCTCAAGCTAGCAGTTTTAAAAATTCAATGATGCTTTTAAAGCCGGGCGATAAAATTGTGGCCTCGCAACTAGCCGGTGATTTTGTTTTGCCGAAAAATAAAGGCAAAAAACTGGTTTTTATAGCTGGCGGTATCGGTATTACTCCTTTTAGGAGTATAATAAAATATCTCTTGGATATAAAGCAAAAGCGAGATATTATTTTGCTTTACTCAAATTATTCGCCAGCCGATATTGTTTATAAAGATGTGTTTGATCAAGGCGAGCAGCAGTTGGGAATTAAAACAGTTTATAACATAACAAATACTCCTTACCCCGACGATTGGCGGGGCGAGCGGGGATTTATTGATGAGCAAATGATAAAACGGAAAGTTCTGGATTATAAGGAAAGAATATTTTATTTATCTGGTTCTCATAATATGGTGGTGGCTTTTGATGCCACTTTGCAAAAAATGGGGGTTAAAAAATGGCAGATTAAAAAGGACTTTTTCCCCGGGTTTGTTTAGGCCTCT
>JBBUEJ010000081.1:0-1729 GCA_038056955.1 Patescibacteria group bacterium | reverse complement strand
GATTTGGCTTTGGCTTTGGCGCTTTCTACTTTAAGCATTAGCGTTTACGCGATTATTCAAAAATTTACGGGTTGGGGCATTGCCACTCCGGAATGGGCCAGCGAGGCCACTCGCAGAGTGACTGCTTTTTTTAGCTCTCCTAATGCCGTTGGATTGTATTTGGCGCCGGTAGCCATGCTTTTATTGTTAATGATATGGAAAAAGAGCAAGGAAAGAGGGTTGATTTTTTGGCTGTTAAATATTGTTTGTTTGTTGTCGCTAGCGGCCATATTTTTTACGAAATCACAGGGAACATGGGTTGGATTGGCGGTCGGAGTATTGGTTTTTTTGTTTTTTGTTGGCTATAAAAAAGTAGCGCTGGCCGCGGCAGTTTTGGGTATAATTTTTTCTTTGGCTTTGCCGTCAATGCGGCAAGCGCTTTTATTTAAAGATCAAGCCAATCAAAACCGTTTACGGCTTTGGGGTTATTCTTGGACGTTTCTTAGTCAGTCGCCCAAGAATTTTATTTTAGGCGCAGGCGTGCGGCAATTTTTTAGAAAAGTGCAAAAACCGTATTATGATAAAATAGTTATGGAGAGATTGATTTATCCGCATAATATTTTTCTTAATTTTTGGACGGAAATCGGTTTGCCGGGCATGCTGGCGGCAATTACAATGTTAGGATATGTTTTTTATTTGGCGAATAAAATCAGAAAGAGCGATAAATTAATCGGCGCCGGTTTACTAGGAGCGTTAACTGTTTTGGTGGTGCATGGACTGGTGGATGTGCCTTATTTTAAAAACGATTTGGCATTTTTGTTTTGGATAATCATGATAATACCATTTTATTATAAACAGGAGTATGATAATATTTATCAAAGCCAAACCGATGTCGTACGAGGAAAAAGTTGAGAAAATCGATGAATCGCATTTTTTAGTTTGCGTAACAGAACCGCCCCAGAATGGGTTGGCAAATAGGGGTATTGTAAGAGCGGTTGCTAATTATTTTAAAGTGGCGCCATCTAGGGTGATAATAAAAAAAGGATTTACTTCTAAACAAAAAGTAGTGGAAATTATCTAAGTATTTTTGTTATGTTTCCAGAGTATTAAACTAAAAATAAAAAGCAGAGTAGAGGTGATGGCCGATATCATGCAGTATAAGCAAATGGCTTTGATAACAAAAATTTGTAAATAGACAAAATATAGAGATGCCAAAAATCCGAGAGGAGCTATTTTGGCAATGATATTTAAAATATTAATTTTTCGCGAATCAAGATAAATGATGCTAAGGATTAGGATGGTAAGATAGTAAATAGATCCTAAAAGCGCGACTGGAATGCCAAGAATGACCGCAAATTGACTAGTGGTAACTTGTTCACAGCCCTTAAGAATAGAACAGGCCACAGGCACTCCCAAAAAATGTTGAGTCGTAAGATAAGTGGCGTCAATAAAACCGACGGCGCTGATGATTGAAAAAGTTATGGGCAACCAATTAGGAATTGCCGCCGGCTTGTTGGATGATGCTTCGCAGTTCATCATAATTGCGTGGATTTTGTATTTTTTTGTCGTTTAAGAAGAAAGTTGGCGTGCCGTCAATTTCTTTGGCGCCGCTTTGATAATCCGATTCTATTTTTGTTCTGGTTTTTGAAGAGTTAAAATCTGTTTTAAATTTTTCTATTTCCAGTCCCAATGTTTGCGCGTAGGCGATAAAAACTTCTTCGACAGATTTAGAACCGGCCCAAGAGTTTTG
>JBBUEJ010000080.1:27189-32455 GCA_038056955.1 Patescibacteria group bacterium | reverse complement strand
GATCTCTGTCCACGACCACCACTACACCGGCGATTGCCACCTCTACTCTGGAAATCGTACCGGTAACCACTTCAACTACGACCACTGCTACCACTGCTTCGACAGAATAGTTAGCCGCTACAAAACAGAAAACAGTCATTATTGTCATTCCCGCCGCAAGCGGGAATCCAGACAATTAATTGTACCGGATACTAGATTCCCGCTCTCGGGCCTGCCTGCCGGCAGGCAGGCGGGAATGACAATTTACAGACAGAAACAGCTAATCAACCCCCATGGAAGAATTTAAAAAAAACATAGCAAAATTTCTTCCATTTTTGGAAGATCTACGCGAACGAATGTATCGCGGTGTAATTTTATTTGCTGTATTTTTTGCGGGTGGCTTTCTCTCTGCCGGAATAATTCTGAAAAAAATATTAAAGCTTGTTCATATCGATCAGGTTGTAATCGCCACTTCCGCGCCATTTCAGTTTACCGATATAGCTATGGATGTCGGGTTCTTCCTCGCGATTATGGTTTCTGTTCCATACATAATTTACAGCTTTTATGTCTTCGTTTTACCCGCATTAACCAGAAGCGAGAAAATAAAACTTTTTAAATCTATTCCTTTAAGCGTGGGATTATTCATTGTTGGATTTTTTTATGGGTTTTTTATTCTTTACAATGCTTTAGGAATATTAGCTGCTATCAACATCAGATTAGGGATTGCCAATTATTGGAATATTGGTCAATTTTTATCACAAATGCTTATTACCTCCGCTTTGTTGGGATTAATCTTTGAGCTTCCTCTCCTCTTGTCTCTGCTTATAAAAATGGGGATAACTACTCCCCAAACCCTCAAAAACAACAGGCGTGTCGCTTGGTTTTTAACTATTTGTTTGACCGCTTTACTTCCACCAACCGATGCTGTATCATTACTTGCAATGGCGCTGCCACTTGTGCTATTATATGAGGGGACGATATTATTAAATAATAAAAAATCATATGTTTGGATTAGGAACTAAAGAGTTAATTATTTTGGTCGTTATCCTCGTTTTGCTCTTTGGCTCAAAAAAGATCCCGGAACTTGCTCGTAGTATTGGGGAGGCTTTCAGACACATCAGGAATGGTTTTTCTGATGATAAAAAAGAGGACACGACCGATAAAACAGGTAAAAAAAATTAAATTAAAAAGGTCGATATTATTAAATAATTAAATAATATAACAATATGTTTGGACTAGGAACTACAGAATTAATTATTTTAGCCGGTATCCTCGTTTTGCTTTTTGGCTCAACAAAGATCGCGGTACTTGCCCGCAATGTAGCGGAGGCTGTTAAAGTCCTTAGGGGTAGTTTTTCGGATGAAAAAGACAAAACAGATAAAAAAATTTAGATCGCGTAAAAGGTCGATAATACTAAAATTATTAAATAATAAAAAATCATATGTTTGGATTAGGAGCTAGAGAATTAATTATTTTGGCCGCTATCCTCGTTTTGCTTTTTGGCTCAAAAAAGATCGCGGATCTTGCTCGCAGTGTCGCGGAGGCTGTTAAAATCCTCAGGGGAAGTTTTTCTGACGATAAAAAAGACAAAACAGATAAACAAAATTAAACTGCGTAACCGTTTGTTAGCTAAAATATATCTACGGATATAAACTCATTCGCTCAAAAATATTTTAGCAAGCTAAAATATTTTATTCATTCATTTCGATTATGAAAAATTGGATGCGTATTTTTTTGGTATGCTTTGTCTTGATTGGTGGCACGGCGTTTTTTGCATATCAGTTTCTCAATCAATTCAATAGCGCGCTTGATAGTTTAAGCGCTTCGTCTTTCGCGATCGCAAATATACCGCCGATTCTTTTTTCGGACAAAACAAATAAAGAGCAGATCCCAACCTCTAGTCCCCTTGCCTCGCAGGAGCCTGTGGCGGAGGCGGGAGAACCAACCATCTCAACTTCAACTCCAGAAACCATCTCAACCTCTACTCCGGAAACCATATCAACTTCAGCAACATCAACTGATTTGAAACCATCTCTCATTTTTTCAAAAATAAGCAATGTTTATATTGGTTGCGCGTATCAGCTTTCCTTTCAATCATCAACAAGAATAGGTTCGTGGGAAACCGTTCTCGTTGATGCTGGTTCGAAAGATACTGTTGAGTCGGTTGCAAGCGGTTTAGCGAAGGAATACAAAATAGAGTCAAATTCTCAAAGTTTAGATTGGAAAGTCGGAGAAGTTTTTCCAGGTAAATATTACATCAAAGCATCAAATATTAATGGTATCATAAGAAGTAAGCTTTTTACGATAAGAAAGATGCCAAAAGGTATAAGCGCTGACGAAAAAGAAAAAATTTGCAAGGAATCGGGCGGCACATTGTGACCTCCGGATTTTGGAAAAAATTAAAGAAGCCCATTTTTGCCCTCGCGCCGATGGCCAATGTTACGGATGCGTCTTTTCGGCGCATTATTGCCAAATATGGTAAGCCGGATGTGATGTACACCGAGTTTGTGGCTTGCGACGGGCTGATGTCGGTGGGACGAAACAAATTGCTGGTAGATTTAATGTTCACTGACGCCGAGCGTCCAATTGTAGCGCAGATTTTTGGTTCCAAGCCGGAAAATTTTTACAAAACTGCTTTGCTTATTCAAGAATTGGGTTTTGACGGTATAGATATTAATATGGGTTGTCCGGATAGAAACGTGGAAAAACAGGGAGCCGGAGCGGCTTTGATGAAAAATTCAAAATTAGCGCAAGAAATTATTCGGGAAACAAAACGGGGCGCCGGAAAATTGCCGGTGTCAATTAAAACCAGAATTGGTTATAGCAAAAATATTCTTAGTGAGTGGCTACCAGCTTTGTTGGAAACCGAACCGGCGGCGATTATTATTCACGCGCGCACGCGCAAAGAAATGTCTTTGGTGCCTGCCAGGTGGGAAACCATCGCTGATGCCGTACGCATTCGCGACCAACACGATAATTCTTCAAGTAAAACTTTAATTCTAGGCAACGGCGATGTAAAAGATCTTGCCGATGCCGAAGAAAAAATAAAAGCCACTGGCGCGGATGGGGTTATGATCGGGCGCGGCATTTTTGGCAATCCTTGGTTGTTTAATAAAAAAATTGATTACGCAAAAATTCCTCTTGCCGAAAAACTGCGCGTAATGGTAGAGCACACATATTTATTTGAGAAAATTTTAGTTGAACATAAAAGTTTTGATATTATGAAAAAACATTATAAAGCGTATGTTAACGGTTTTGACGGCGCCAAAGAGCTTCGCATTAAATTGATGGAGGGCGCCAAAACCGCGAGTGATGTTGAGAGAATTGTTGTTGACTTTTTATCTTAATGCTTGTTTAATTCATATTAATAACAAACAAGAGCGTTCTTTGAAATACAACCACGCAGAAGGAGGCAGTATGCGGAAGTGCTTGTTTTTTTTGTTTTTGATTATTGCCGCCTGCAAGTCTAAAACTTCACATCCCGTAACTTCTTCGGTTAAGGGGCCAATTTTTGAAACCGCCGCCATCAATTGGGGTATAGCCCCAGGGGTCGTTGATCTGGCCACTCCCCGCATTCCGGCTATGGCCAAAGAAGTTAGCAAAATGCGCGGGGTAGACGCGCTCTGTTTTACAGAACTGTGGCCGTTGGAAGCCAAGCAGGCGGCCATTAAGGCCTTGGGACCGGGTATGCACACCTATTATGAGGAAACCCGCGGTGAAAATCAGCGGGATGGCGATAACGTGTGTACTTCCTCGCAGATTAAATATCCAGCCGCCTGCGCGCGGAAGAAGTGCGGCAACTTGCCAACGGAAGAACAAACTATTTGCGCGCACAAAGAATGTCATAATGAATTAGTAAGCCTGTATATCAGGGGCGGCGCCAAGTGCGTAATCTGTATGGTGTCTTTGGTGGGTCATGCGGTGGATGAGATTGTAAAAAGCTGTGAACAGCCAGATCCGCAGACGCCGATTGCCGGAGTTTCCCGCGCTTTTGACGGTCAGAATGGAGTGCTGTTGGCTTCGCGCTGGCCGCTTGAGAATCGGGAAGTCCTGCGTCTGCAGGCAAGCTTTTCCAATCGAGTGGTTTTGCTTGCCACCATAAAAGCAGAAGGACACGAACCGATTGAGGTTGTTTGCGCGCATATTTCCACGTGGAATGAGCTTCCTCCGGATAATCCGAATTTTTCTGATTGGGATGAGGAAATGAATTCGCAGATTGACGTTGTTTCCACCCGGCTCAAAGAGCGAGTCGCCGCAAATGCGGGGCAAGCAGGGGATGGACCGTCGCTTTTTCTAGGAGACATGAATGCCGGGCCGGATTTGAGCGGATTGATTACTGAATTTACTCCCAAAGTCTGGAGCCACATTTTGGATCTTGGCTTTTACAGTCCGGCCGCCAATTCTGATCCGCCGTTTTGTACCATCTGCGATACCAACACGCTTCGGGATGTTAAAATCGCCGGCAATCGGTTGGAAATCAGCTACGCGCGAAAGAATTATTTAATTGATCATGTGTTGGTGCGGGACCCGCCCGGCGGCACGGAGCTTAAATTATTTTTAATGTTTCCTATTCTTACCCAGCCCCGTATTTTTAAGGGATATGATGGCCAATTGGTGGAAAGACATTTGTCAGACCATTATGGCGTGGTCGTAGCGTTCCGCTTACAGACCAAGTAGTCGTACATTTAGTTCATTTTAGACGGTTGCCTTAGGTGACCGTCTGTTTTTTTATGTTGATTTTTTTGGTTTGTAAGACTATTATATATGGTATATGGACTTTTCCTACAAATTTTATAACACTACAGTTTCAGCTTGGGACGCGATGCGCCAGGCTATTAATGATGCAAAAACATCTATCTATTGGGAAATCTACACTCTGGTAGATGATCTGGCGGGCCGGCCTTTTTTAGACATTTTATGCGCCAAAGCCAAAGCCGGCATCGATGTAAAATTAATAATCGATGCGATCGGCAGTTTTTATTTATCTAAAGAAGCGATCCGGCGGTTAAAAGATTCGGGAGTTAAATTTTTAACCTTTAACAATCTTCGGCCTGATTTTATCATCCAAAATTGGTGGCGCCGGGTCTGGTACCGCACGCACCGCAAAGTTTTAATTATAGATGAAGAACTGGTATTTATCGGTGGCGTAAATATTTCAGAGAGCTCCAGCGACTGGTCTGATCTGCACTTAAAACTTTCCGGAAAAATAGTGCGTCCTATTTTATTTGGTTTCGCCAAAGCGTATGTTAGGGCCGGAGGCGACAAAAAAGATGTCCAACATTTATTG
>JBBUEJ010000080.1:0-27089 GCA_038056955.1 Patescibacteria group bacterium | reverse complement strand
AATGACTTGCGGGAAAAAGTAAATTTTATTTTTCACGCGCCTGCTTACGCGACCAACAGGTCTCCCTTTAAAAGTTTTTACAAGCAAGCTTTGGATACGGCCAAAGACAGTTTTAATTTACTTACCCCATATTATGTTCCGGATAGGCAATTTTTGGCATTGGTGTCGCGCGCCAAACGCCGGGGCGTGAAAGTAAATATTATCATGCCTTGGAAAACAGATATTCGTTTGATGCAATATATGGCAGGGCTATTTTATGGAATTTCTGCCAAGGCAGGAGCGGCATTTTATTTTTTAAAAAAAATGAATCACGGCAAGGCCGTGAGTGTGGATAATAACTTAGGCATGGTCGGTAGCGCCAATTTAACTCCGCGCAGTTTTTATGTTAATCAGGAAGCTGGCGTGACCTTTTCGCACGAGCAGATGGTGGCAGAACTGAATCATATTTTAGACGATTGGAAAGACGAGGCCGTGTCTCTGACTGACTTAGGATTGGGCAATAAACGCGGTTGGTATGGAAGATTTAAAGATTGGTGGCTGCATAAATTGCATGATTATGTTTAAGGATTTTTATATCAATAAATTATCTAATTTTCTTGCGGCCAAATGCCCTCTGCGGGGCACCCACGCGGGGGCGCGATGGCCACTGCAAAAATCAGATAATTTATATTAATATCTCTATATGAAGCTTACATTTTTAGGCACAAACGGCTGGTTTGATTCGGCGACCGGCAACACGCCGTCGGCTGTTTTGGAAACAGCCAATTATAATATTATTTTTGACGCCGGTTTTGGTTTGGCCAAGGCCGACACCTGTTTAAATCCGGACAAGCCCACCTTTTTATTCATCAGTCATTTTCACATAGATCATATTTGCGGTCTGCATGCTTTGCCAAAGTTTAATTTCAAACAACCGCTCACTATTTTTGGCCGCAAAGACTTGAAAAAATTATTTAAGACAGTAATTAATTATCCTTACTCCGCCCCAATATCGTTTTTAAATTACAAAGTAAATCTAGTTCCTTTAAAAGAGGGGAGTTACACTAAGCCGTTTAATTTTGTTTGCAAACAACTAAAACATACTAATACTTCTTTGGGGTACCGTCTGGAGGTGGATGGCAAAGTAGTTGTGTATTGTTCCGATACTGCCATTTGCGAAAACGATGCGCTCTTGGCGCGGGACGCGGATTTGCTTATCCACGAGTGCGCTTTTGTGCCCGGCGAGACGAGTACTTGGGGCCACTCCAATCCGGAAGAAGTGGCAGCCATGGCCAAACAGGCAAATGTAAAACAATTGGCCCTCACCCATTTTGGCGCGGCCAGATATAGCAGTTTGGAGATTAGAAAGAATTCCGAAGCTGTAGCCAAAGCAATTTTTTCCAACACCATCGCCGCTACCGACGGACTGGTTTTGGAGCTATAAGTATGTTACAATATATTTTGTATGTTATCCTATTTGTGGGCAAATTATCTATATCAGCCGTTGTTTAACGCGCTAATCTGGATTTATCTTAATATTGCCGAAAGAAATTTGGGCTGGGCTGTTATTTGGCTCACAGTTTTTTTACGTATTATTCTTTTACCACTCACCATAATTTCCGAACGCGACGCCGCCAAACAAGAAAATGTAGAAGAAGAAGTTAAGCACGCGGCCAAAGCCTTTAAAAACGACGCGGTGGCGCAAAAAGAAGAAATTAGAAAAATAATGAAGAAAAACCGGGTTTCTCCCTGGGCCAAAGTAATGTCGTTGGGATTTCAATTACTGGTGTTTGTGCTTTTGTATCAAGTTTTTGTCCGAGGTATCACCGGCGACCGGATTATAAAGCTTCTTTATCCTTGGATAAATTTCCCCGGTAAAATAAATATTGATTTTTACGGCTTCAATATCGGCAATCGGCACGATGGTTTTTGGGCCGGACTTGTCGCTATCTATCTATTTTTCTCCATTTATTTAAGCGACGGCGCCAGACGCGCCAAAGACAAATCCAGGGCCGCTTTCTTGTTTCTTTTTCCGATATTTACCTTTTTGGTATTGTGGTTTTTGCCCATGGTAAAATCGCTTTTCATTTTGACAACCATGATATTCTCTGATACCATTACTATCATTAGAACGGTAATCTTTCCGGAGAAAAAAGCGGTTCCGTTAAAAGTTGGTGCAAAAAAATAAAACTACTAATTTATAAATTATATGTCCGGCGACTCTTTAGATAAATTAATGTATTCATTCGTAATGGATGATGTCTTAAAAGGTATTTTTATAAGCGTGCCGCCCGGATACGTGGCCTGTGTTTATGATTTGGGCAGAGGCGTATTAAAAAAAGTTTTGACTCCCGGTTTGCACCTCAAGATTCCTTTTTGGCAAAAAGCCAAATTATTTAATACCCAAACTTTGGAATATAGTATTTCCCGGCAATTTAATCCCGAACACGAAAGAGCTTTGGGCGACATACCTATTGCCGCCGGCGCCAAAGACGGTCAACGCGTAGGCGTAGAAGGAACAATTCTCTTGCGTCTGGACGTGCATCAGGTGCCTTCCATTTGGCAAACAATCGGCGAAGATTTTGTGGCAAAAATTGTGCGTCCCACCATTCGCAGCCGCGTCCGCATGGTGTTTAGCAAATTTGATTATCAAGACATAGTCGGCGCCAAAAGAGATGCGGTGGAAATGGAATTAAAGAATGAACTGGAAAGAATTTTCTATGCCCGCGGCATCTATGTAGAAAATGTTTTGTTAAGTGAAATCGCAAAAATTTAAGACTAAAAAATAGATCCCTGTCATGGGGTCTGTTTTTTACCAGCAAGGAGGATAAAATGTGGAATTTGGTGAAACGGATTTTGCAGAGAGTAGGTCTGAAAAAAACACCAGACAAGTTCATTGTTGTGGGTGGCGTAAAATGCAGAGTAGTGGCCGCGCCTTATTTTATGCCAAAAGGTAAATAACCGATCGTCTCTGGTTGTCCAGGCGGTCGGTTTTCTGTCCATAAACAGCCTTCTTGACGTAATTTTTAAGATATGGTATATTATCACTCGCAAGACTTGAGTGCTAATATGAATTCTCGCAAAGAAAAGATCTTAAATCTGGTAATAGAAAACTATATTGCCAATGCCGAACCGGTGGGTTCAAAGTTTTTGGTTACCAATACGAATCTAGAGCTTAGTGAAGCCACGGTCCGCAACGAATTGCGCGCTTTGGAAGACGAAGGCTACCTGACTCATCCGCACACTTCTGCCGGCCGCATTCCTACGGAAAAAGGTTATAAATACTATATTAAAAATCTCAATTTGGCTAAAAGCCAGATATCTAAAAATGATGGTAAAGTTTTGGCAAATTCGTTGGACAAAAATAGCGATCATGAATTGGCGTTTAAACATATGGCCAAGACAATGGTAGAACTTTCCAACGAAACCGTAGTCATTGCTTTTTCTCCGGAAAATATATACTATACTGGCCTGTCCAATCTTTTTAACAAACCGGAATTTGATCAGTTAAGTCTGGTGGCCGGTGTTTCTGAAATGTTTGACCACTGCGAAGAGAATCTGGAAGGTTTTTTTGAAAAAGTAGATATTAATCCGCAATATTTTATCGGCAATGAACATCCGTTTGGAGAAATGTTGAGCATTGTGTCTATGCGGTTTGGTAAAGATGGTCTGGTGGCTATTTTGGGGCCAAAAAGAATGGACTACAAATATAATTTTGGTTTAATGAAAAAATTGTTAGAATTAATTTAAAATTATGTTAGACGAAGAAAAAATCAACGAAGAACTGGAGCAAGAACCTGTGAAATCCGATACTGATGAGTACAAAGCCAACTGGCAAAGAGCTTTGGCCGATTACCGCAATTTGCAAAAAGAGACAGCCGCTATGCGTTCGCAGTGGGCGCAGATGAGCGAAGAAAACATTTTGCAGAATTTTATTCCGGTTTATGAGAATTTTAAGAAAGCGTTTAATACGGATTTCGCGGATGCTAACGCCATGGATGACGCGGATAAGAAATGGAGAAGCTGGAAACAGGGGATAGAATATATAATGAAACAGTTCGGGGATGTGCTTAAAAGCTATAATGTGCAAGAAATAAAAACAGTTGGAGAACAATTTGACCCAATGTTTCATGAGGCGATTAGTGAAGAAGAAAGCGGAGAGGCAGGGATAATTCTAAAAGAACTGGAAGGCGGATATAAAATGGGAGACAAAGTTATCAAACCGGCACGAGTAATAATTTCTAAGTAATTAATAATAATTAAATAAATTTAATATGTCCAAAGTATTAGGAATCGACTTAGGCACAACCAATTCTTGCATGGCTGTAATAGAAGGCGGTCAGCCAAAGGTAATAGAAAACAAAGAAGGCGCGCGTACCACCCCTTCTATTGTCGCTATTTCCAAAACAGGCGAACGTTTGGTAGGTCAATTGGCCAAGCGTCAATCCATTACCAATTCGCAAAATACTTTATATTCTATTAAGCGTTTAATCGGCCGACGCTGGGAAGATCAGGAAGTTCAGCGCGACTTGTCTCTTTTGCCGTACAAAATGGTTAAAAGCGGGGACGGAGTAAAAATAGAAATGTCCGGTAAAGAATACACGCCACAAGAAATTTCGGCCATGATTTTAGGAAAAATGAAAGCCGATGCTGAGGAAAAATTGGGTGAAACCATTACCGAAGCGGTTATTACCGTGCCGGCTTATTTTGACGACGCCCAGCGCCAAGCTACCAAAGACGCTGGCGCGATTGCGGGTTTAAATGTTTTGCGTATTATCAACGAACCAACGGCCGCGGCATTGGCTTATGGTTTTGATAAAAAGAAAGATCAAAAAATCGCCGTCTACGATTTGGGCGGCGGAACTTTTGATATTTCTATTTTGGAAGTGAGCGCCGATACCGTGCAAGTTTTGTCCACCAATGGCGATACTCATTTGGGTGGAGATGATTTTGATAATCTTATTATCAATTGGATTAACGAAGAATTTAAGAAAGATAGCGGCATTGATTTGAGCAAGGATCTTTTGTCCAAGCAAAGAATAAAAGAAGCGGCCGAAAAAGCCAAAATCGAACTTTCTACAGCTCAAGAAACCGAAATTAATCAGCCGTTTATAACTTCCGATTCTAACGGGCCAAAACATTTGGTAATGAAATTAACCAGAGCCAAGCTGGAAGAATTGGTGGGCGAGTTGGTGGATAAAACCATGTCTCCTGTGCGCAAGGCTTTGGAAGATGCCAAGTTGTCTGCCAGCGATTTAAACGAAGTGGTAATGGTAGGCGGTATGACTCGCATGCCTTTGGTTTTGCAGACTGTAGAAAAATTCTTCAATAAAAAACCAAACATCAGTGTAAACCCAGATGAAGTAGTGGCAGTAGGCGCGGCTGTGCAGGCGGGTGTTTTAAAAGGCGAAGTGCACGATGTATTACTGCTCGACGTTATCCCGCTATCATTTGGTTTAGAAACCATGGGCGGAGTGATGACCAAACTTATTGAACGCAACACCACTATCCCTACTTCCAAGACTCAAGTATTTTCTACCGCAGCCGATAATCAGCCGGCTGTAGAAATTAATGTCTTGCAAGGTGAACGTCCAATGGCCACAGACAACAAAAATCTGGGTAGATTTATTTTAGACGGTATTCCGCCAGCTTCACGCGGCGTACCTCAGGTAGAAGTTACCTTTGATATTGATGCCAATGGTATCTTAAATGTTAAGGCCAAAGACAAAGCAACTAATAAAGAACAATCAATCCGTATCGAAGCCTCTACTGGTTTGTCTAAAGAAGAAGTGGAGAAAATGAAAAAAGATGCCGAGACTCATGCTGAAGAAGACAAGAAAAAACAAGAACTTATTGAAACAAAAAATATTGCTGACACCATGACTTACACCACCGAAAAAATGATGAAAGAAGTGGAAGAGAAAAAAGTTGATGTTAGTGAAGATGAGAAAAACAAAGTGAACATTGCTTTGGCTGCTTTAAAAGAAGTAAAAGACAAGGATGATGTAGAAGCAATCAAAAAAGCTTCGGAAGAATTGTCTAAAGCGGCTCAAGTTGTGGGTACAAAAATGTATGAGGCCGCAAAGAATAGCGCGGATGCCAAGGCCGCAGATAACACAGATAAAGACAAGAATGAACAAGGCCCGATAGAGGGTGAGGTTGTTGATAATCAAAAATAACACATGTCCAAGGATTACTATAAAATATTAGGGCTAGACAAAAACGCTTTGGCCGATGATGTTAAAAAGGCTTTTAAAAAATCAGCCATGCAACATCATCCGGACCGGCCGGGCGGAAACGAAGCCAAGTTCAAAGAGATAAATGAAGCCTATCAAGTTCTAAGCGACGCGGCCAAACGCCAGCGTTATGATCAGTTTGGCTCTGATTTTGAACAACAAGGTGGATTTGGCGGGGGAATGAACTGGGAAGATGTGATGCGCCAGGCTCGCGGCCAAGGTGGCCAGAGCCAGGATTTTGGTTTTGATTTTGGCGATCTAGGCGATGCTTTTGGTGACTTGTTTGGCGGTGGACGGGGAAGAAGCCGGGGTCCTGCCAGAGGCAGAGATATTCAGGTGGATGTAGAAATTGATTTTAAAGACGCCGCCTTTGGAGTAGAAAAAGAAATTTCTCTGCGCAAACAAAGCAAGTGCGATGTTTGCGGCGGTACGGGCGGAGAGCTTGGGAGTAAAATGGAAACCTGCGCCACCTGCAAAGGCCAAGGAAAAGTGGTTCAAATGCAAAGAACTATTTTGGGTTCCATGCAAACGGTAGCGACCTGTTCGGATTGCCATGGGCGTGGTGAAAGAGCAAGTAAGAAATGTAAACATTGTGATGGCAGTGGTGTAGCCACCAAAAATTCCAATATCAAAATAAAAATTCCAGCTGGTATTGATAATAATCAGTCTATAAGATTGGAAGGTCACGGCGAAGCCGCCCCTCACGGAGGACAGAGCGGTGATTTATATGTGCGCGCGCATGTTAAAACCTTAAAAGGTTTTACTCGTTCCGGCTATGATGTTTATACGGAAAAAGAAATCAGCTATCCGCAGGCGGTTTTGGGCGACCACATTGAAGTGGAAACTTTGGATGGTATAATAAAAATAGCAGTGTCCGAAGGCACGGAATCCGGCCAACAAATACGAATTAAAGGCAGGGGAATAAAATATTTAGAAAGAAATGCCCACGGCGATCATTATGTTAAAATTAAAATCAGAGTGCCTAAAAAGTTGAGCCGGGAAGTAAAGAAAAAGTTGGAAGAACTGAAAACAGAATTGTAAGTAATGTTTGTGCTGTATGAACAAGAAAGCAGAATTTGAAAAATTTTATAATACGCACATAGACAAGGTTTATCGCTTTGTCTATTTTCGTATTGGCGCAGACAAAGTTTTGGCCCAGGATTTAGTATCGGAAATTTTTATTAAAGCTTTGGAGAATTTTATAAACTACGACGAGAAAAAGAGCCGTTCGGCCTGGATTTTTACCATTGCCAAAAATCACTTGGCGAATCATTGGCGGGATAAAAAGCCGGTTGGTTCGTTGCCGGAAGATGAGGATGAGGCGAATGATGATTTTTGGCTAAAATCAGCAGTTAGCGCATTTAAAAAAGAAGCCACCAAACGGCAAGTTTATGATTTGTTGGAGGAGCTTGATACCAGCAGTCGGGAAATTGTAACTTTCCACTATCTTTTGGGGTATAACTACGCAGAGATAGCCGCCATAAAGAATATGTCCGAAACCGCCGTGAAAGTGGCTGCCCACCGGGCAATTAAGAAATTATACACACATATTTAGTTATGAGTTTAAAGATTAGATACAATTTGTGGAAAATGAAAAGAAGCCTAAATCCGGATAGGTTGTTTAAGGCAAATTTACTTAAAAAATTAAACGTTGCTTGGGATAATACCTACAATGTTAAATATGCCTGGCACCAAACCGTTTGGTTCAAGCACGCCACCGGTTTTGCTTCGGTAGTTTTAATGGCCGGAAGTTTGGGTGCCGGCGCTTACGCTTACACCAGTCCGCAAGTAACCGAAGGAAATGTTTTGTACCCAATTAAACAGAATTTGGAAAAAATTGAAGAAATAGCGCAAATTACCCCGGAAGCTAAAGCAAAGTTTTATCTTAAAAAAATTGAACGCCGCGAGGAAGAAAAAGTTGTTCTTAAGAAAAAAATGGTTGAGATAAAAAAGATAGAAAAAGTGGAGCGTTCCATAGAACAAACCGAAGACAAGCTGGAGCAAGCGGGCAAAATTATTGAAAAGATTGATTCAAAAGATGTGAAAGATATTAAATTGCGCGCGCAAGTTAAGGAGCGCCTGAAAGTAAGAGTTGAAAAAAGACAAGAAAAGCTGGAGAAGCAATTAGAACGAAAAGTAAATAGATTAGAAAAACGAGAATCTTCTAGGCGTGTTCATCAAGAATCTGATTAACCCATCCGTCCGCTTCTTTGTTGCCTTCACGCAAGATATGCCTGAAGGACACTTTTTTAAAGGCCCCGGCCAGATTATAAGTTTGGATAAATAATTTTTGCAGAGTCGGTTCTTTTACTTTGTACTGCCGGTTCATTTGTTTTGTTACCAGCTCGCTGTCCAGAACACACTCCACTTCGTTCGCGCCCAATTCTTTGGCTTTTTTTAAACCGGAAATTAACGCCGAATATTCGGCGTAGTTATTTGTTTGTTTTCCCAAGTATTCCCCATATCCGGCCACTGTGTTGCCCGCGCTGTCTTTTATAACCACGCCACTAGCAGCCGGACCGGGGTTACCACGCGCGCCGCCATCGGTATAAATAGTTAATCGCATAGCTCGTGTTAATAATTTAATTTCCAAATTCCTTGTTTATTTTTATCCTGATTTATAAAATATAAAATTTTATTTTCAGTATCAGCGGCCAGATTGGTAATTTTTTCATTAATAAAATCGTGGTTTACCAAATAATAAGGGAAGAGCGCCATAGTTTTGTCGGCCCATCCCAGCGCCAAGGTGTTGTATTTATCCATAGGCGCCACCTCTTGCAAATGTTCGCCCGATCTATTCAAAAGATAAGGCTCCTCGCCTTCGCTGTAGGTCCATAATTCCCATTCCGACCACATCAGCCACCAATTGCCATACTTTGAAATAATAAATTTTTCCGCCGGTATTTTATATTTATTTGAACCGGTGAGCAGGATCATTTGTGAAGTTTTGTTGTTTTTTAACAGTACCGTATTTTGCCGGGCGGCCGTCATTTGCAAATTTTCCGCTTCGGTTTGGCCCGTGGCCGGGTTTATATCGGTGGCGTCAAGATGGTTAAAAACAGAACTAAACCCAAGAGTGTCTTTAGTAATTTTATATTGTTTGGTGGAAGTTTCCGCCCGCATGGTCCACAACTCTCCATTTTCCATATACCAATCAAGATAGATATTTTTGGTTATGACTTGAGATTTGGCCGTGGCGGGGGAGTATAAAAAAATGTTTTCTTTGGTGTTATAGTATAATTTCGGATCAACAGAATTGGCCCATACAAATTTTTTTATGGGCGCGTTATTTTTCGCTAAATCGGTTTGTTTTAACGGATTTTCCGCGTTAATTATCAGCAAGCGCGAATGGGGTAAAAGAGAATCTCCGATTAGCGCGTAATTATTTTTTTCCGCCCAAAGTATGGTGGTTGCTTCCAAGCCGTTTACGCGGGATAAAATTGTCACTTGTTGATTGCTGTTGTCCCAAAGCCAAATTTCCGCGCCCTTATTTTTCTGTACGCTGTAAATTATAAATCTGCCATCATAAGATAAGGCATAGTTGTTTATTTTTGCGTTTATTAAAATTTCCGGTTTATTTTTTTTAATCAGGTTTATTTCTTTTGTATAGTTTGTTTGCTTGTTTTTTACTTCAATTTCTTTTAACCAGTCAAAATATCCCGGCGCGGTAATGCGCAAGCTGTATTTGGCCGGGGCAATATTGTTTAAGCGGATAGGCATTTTATCTTGCAGTTTAATGCCGTTTAAGTAGACCATGGCGTTTTGGGGTTCAACATCCACGCTAATAGCGCCAGTTTCTTTTAACAGGCCGTTTTGCCAGTCATAACGGTAGCCGGCCGTATACATTATGATAACCGGAGAAATAACAAAAAAAGCCGTCAGAAACACGATCAACATCGTTAGGCGTATAGAGTGAGTAAATTTTGTTCCGGGATATTCCATGGTACTTTGACTAAGTGGTGATTTTATAATATACTTAATACTAACTAAAAAGTTGGTAATAGTCAAAGGTATGTCTTATCTGGTTATTAATGGAGGTAAAAAATTGCGCGGAGAAATAAAGAATCAGTCGGCAAAAAATTCTGCCGTGGCGATTTTGTGCGCCTCGGTAATGATAAAAGGCAAGACAACTTTGTCCGATGTGCCCCAAATTGAAGAAGTAAATCGTATTTTAGAATTATTGGATAGTTTGGGCGTTAAGATAGAAAAATTAGGACCGGGTAAATTAAGTTTGGACGCTACTAAAAATTTAAAACTGGATAATATAGATAAGCGCGCTTCGGAAACAACCAGATCGTCGCTTCTTTTACTGGGCGCGCTTTCGTCTCGGCCGGTTAATTACAAGCTTTATAAATCAGGCGGTTGCCGATTAGGAGAAAGAACTGTGCGTCCGCATTTGTACGCTCTGCAAAATTTTGGCGTAAATGTCGTTTCCAAAAAGAAATTTTATGAAGTTAAAAATAGTCCTTTGCGTCCGGCCGCAATAGTAATGTATGAATCCGGGGATACTCCCACCGAAAACGCGGTTATGGCCGCGGTTTTAGCTCCGGGTAAAAGTATTATCAGAATGGCGTCCGCCAACTATATGGTGCAGGATTTGTGTTATTTTTTACGTCAGGCCGGAGCCAAAATAGACGGTATCGGTTCCACTACGCTTACCATAGAAGGTGTTAAACATTTAAAAACTTCCGCAAAGTATTCAATCATGCCTGACCCAATTGCCGCCATGACATTTTTGGCCGCGGCTATAACCACAGGATCCCATATTATTATAAAAAATTGTCCAATGGATTTTTTAGACTTGGAATTATGTAAATTAGAAAAAATGGGGCAGAAATTACAGGTAAAAAATGAGAGAAAAGCCGGTCAATTTCGTATGGCCAACATAGAAGTTTGGCCGTCAAGTTTAAAAGCTTTGCCCGACAAAATTTATGGCCGGCCATTTCCGGGTTTAAACATAGACAATTTGCCATTGTTTGTGCCTATTCTGGCCAAAGCCAAAGGCAGAACTTTGGTGCATGACTGGGCTTATGAAAATAGAGCGGAATACTATCTGGAACTGGAAAAATTAGGAGTAAAAATTACCTTGCTGGATTTACATCGCGCTTTAGTGGAAGGCCCCACCAAATTTAAAGCGAACGAAGTGACTTGTCCGCCGGCGTTGCGTCCGGCTGTAAATGTCCTAATAAGCATGCTGGCCGCCAAAGGCAAATCTACTTTGCGTAATACCTATGTTATTGATCGCGGTTATGAGAATTTATATGATATACTTAACAAAGCGGGAGCGGAGATTAAAATAATACAAGAATAAAAAATTATTAATTATTATAAATTAGAAATTTATCGTATGGATATCTCACCTATAAAACTTAGAGCTAAAAAATACGCCGGAGTTTATTTATCGGTAATACTTTTTATTATATCTTTTAGCATGGGAATAATGGTTGGAAAAATTTGGTATGTAAAAAAACAAATCACCAACTCTGACGGCAGTGTTCAAGTAAACAAAGTTCTTAATTTAAACCGCGCTATCAATCGTTCCGATTTGGATTTTGGCCAGTTTTGGGATGTTTGGGATAAAGTAAAATCTAGGTATGTAAAACAACCGGTCACAGAGCAAGATATGTTTTACGGAGCGATTCAGGGGATGGTGGAATCTTTGGGGGATCCTTACTCCATGTATTTTCCTCCTCAAGCGGCCGAAGATTTCGCCAAAGATTTATCCGGAGAATTGGAAGGTATCGGCGCCGAGATTGGCATAAAAAATAATCAATTAGTGGTTGTGGCGCCGTTGCCGGATACTCCCGCAGAAAAAGCAGGATTAAGGCCGGGAGATAAAATTTTATACATAGATAAAGAAAGCACTTTTGGCATGGATGTGAATACGGCTGTCAGCAAAATCAGAGGTAAAGCCAGCACAATAGTAGTACTCACTATTACCAGAGACGGTTTAACCAAAGCTTCCGAAGTAAGCATCACCAGATTAAAAATAAATATTCCTTCCATACTATTTTCGGTTAAACCAAATAATATCGCCTATCTGCGCGTAATGCAATTTAACGATGATACCACCAGCCAGCTTAACAAATATATAAAACAAATTCAGACTAGGGGTAGCAAAGGAATCATTTTGGATTTGAGAAATAACCCAGGAGGTTATTTGAGCGCGGCTATTGAAATGGCCAGTGAGTGGGTAACCAGCGGAGTAGTGGTGAGTGAAAAAGGCATGGATGGACAAAACAATGTGCACGAGACTCAAGCTCCGCACCTTTTGTCTGGAATAAAAACCATCATCTTGATAAATAAAGGTTCGGCCTCCGCTTCGGAAATTGTGGCCGGAGCTTTACAGGATACTAAAAATGCTATTTTAATCGGCGAGCAAACTTACGGCAAAGGTTCGGTGCAGGACTTTGAAACTTTTCCCGATGGCTCCGCGTTAAAATTAACCGTGGCTGAATGGTTTACGCCGAATGGCAGAAATATAAATAAAGAAGGGGTTAAGCCGGATATAGAAATAAAGGAAGACTGGGAGAAAGAAAAAGTAGGTGAAGACGCGGTTTTAAGCAAAGCTTTAGAGTTTTTTGCTTCAACCACCGTAAAGTGGTAAGGTAAAATTAAAATCACTTTAATTAAATTCGTTCCTCCCAGCGCCGATCGGTCTCAACATCCAATTGAAGAAATACTTTTTTATTAAGGGCCGCTTCCAGTTCTTTGCGCGCCGCAATGCCGATTTCTTTTATGGATCGGCCGCCAGCGCCGATGATCATTTTTTTATAGCGGCTGTCATAAGTATAAACAGTGGCGTTAATTACAAACACATCCGGTTTTTCTTCAATGTCCGCCACCTCCACATGGGTGGTGTAGGGCACTTCTTGGCGCAAGGCCTTAAAAATTTTTTCTCTGATTAATTCCGCCACCCAGAATTTTTCGTCCATATTTGTCAGTTGAGTAGGTGGGTAGGTGGGTTCGCCCTTGGGTAGAAGTTCAAAAACTTTATCGCGTAGGGGCTGTACATCTCTATTTTCTTCCGCCGATAACTCAAAGACAGTAGTAAATTGATCGCCCAGCGCTTTGTAGTCATCTAAATAAATTTTTTCTTTTGTAGGCAGATCGGATTTATTAATAACCAATAATTTTGGCATGTCCAAATTTCTGATCATTGCCAGGGTGGCGCGTTCTTCGGCGCCCAAAGACTTGGTTGGGTCAGCCACGTAAATAATCATGTTAACAGCCTGTAAAGCTTCGCGCGCGCGCTGGATTAATTTCCCCGATAGCGGGTTGCCCTTATCTTTAAAAACTCCGGGAGTATCCACAAATACCGCTTGCCCTTGCGCGGTGTTTAGTACCCCGTGTATAATGTTTCTGGTAGTTTGCGGTTTATCGGTGACGGCGGCGATTTTGGTACCGACAAGCGTGTTTAACAAAGCGGACTTTCCAACATTGGAGCGTCCTACTAGGGTTATAAAACCCGTTTTAAATTGGTTTTTTAATTCTTTTTTAGGTGTAACCATACAATTTGCCTTAGGCAATAAATTGATAGTATAATATATACTAAATTACCAATAAAAGCAAGACTGTGAGTATGCAAGTGATTTTCATCCAAAATGTGGCCGGGATTGGTAAAATTGATGACATAAAAGAAGCCAGCGAAGGTTATGCGCGCAATTTTTTATTTGCTAAAAATTTAGCTTTACCGGTAACCAAGCAGGTGTTGGCAGATTTAAAAATACGGCAAAATAAAAAAGCCAAAGATTACGAAGCGGAATTGCGCGCCGAGCAAAGCGTGGCCGACAAATTAGACGGCTGGGAATTAATTCTAAAAGAAAAAGTTAGCGCGGGCGGGTCGCTTTATGCCGCCGTTGGCCCGCAAAAAGTATCCGAAGCTTTGGCGCGGGTCGGTTTTAAAATAAATAAAGATCAAATCATACTAAAGCCGATAAAAGAAATAGGGGAGTATAAAGCAAAAATTAAGTTCCAGCACGGGTTGGAGGCTGATATCAACATAATTGTTTTAAAAATATAAATTAATTTCATGCAAAAAACTAAATATATATTCGTCATCGGTGGCGTGCTTAGCGGAGTAGGCAAGGGAGTAACGGCCGCTTCCATCGGACGTATTTTAAAAAACCGAGGCTTTAATGTCTCGGTTATTAAAATTGATCCGTATATAAATATTGACGCCGGCACCATGAATCCATTGGAACACGGCGAAGTGTTTGTAACCGAAGATGGAGACGAAACCGATCAGGATTTGGGAAACTACGAAAGGTTTTTGGAAACCAATATTTACTCATACAACTATATGACCACCGGCCGGGTATATATGAGCGTGATTGAAAAAGAACGCAGTATGTTCTACAAGGGACGTTGTGTGCAAGTGGTGCCGCATATTCCCATGGAAGTTATTTCACGCATTAAAAACGCCGTGGAAAAAACCAAAGCCGAGGTAATGGTTATAGAAATAGGCGGTACGGTAGGCGAGTACGAAAATATTTTATTTTTGGAAGCGGCGCGCATGATGAAACTCGATGCTCCTGAAGATGTGGCTTTTGTATTGGTAAGTTATATGCCTGTGCCCAGCCATTTAGGAGAAATGAAAACCAAACCCACTCAGCACGCGGCGCGTACTTTGAACAATTCTGGTATTCAAGCTGATTTTATTGTGGCCAGGGGCCAGGAGGAGCTAGATAAGCCCAGACGGGAAAAGCTGGCTTTTTTTTGCTGGCTCCGGTCGCAAGACGATGTTATTGCCGCCCCGGATGTGCCCAGCATTTACGAGATTCCGAGTGTGCTCGAAAAACAAAAGTTTGCCGGATTGCTTATGAAAAGATTAAAAATAAAACCGAGGCGTTTAATAGATAAACGTTGGGATGATTTTGTGGCTAAGATGAATAAAGTCAAAAAACCGTTAAAGATTGCCGTGGTGGGAAAATATTTTGCCACCGGCGGATATACTTTGTCAGACTCTTATATTTCGGTAATTAATGCCATCAAGCACGCGGCTTGGCACAATGGCGTCAATCCCGAACTCACTTGGATTGACTCCGAAGACTATGAAAAACATCCGGAAAAGATAAAAGAACTCGGCGGTTATGACGCTCTAATTGTCCCCGGTGGGTTTGGTACCAGAGGAATTGAAGGTATAATTGCGGCTATTAAATATGCCAGAGAAAATGATTTGCCATATTTGGGATTGTGTTATGGCATGCAGCTGGCCACGGTAGAATTCGCCCGCCATGTTTTGGGCTACAAAGACGCGCATACCGTGGAATGCGATCCGAAAAGCAAAGAATTGATAATTAACATTAATCCCGCGCAAGCGGAGAATATAAAAAAGGAACGTTTTGGCGGTACGATGCGTTTGGGAGCTTATGATTGCGCGCTTACACCCGGCAGTTTGGCACGCCAGCTTTATGGGGCAGACAAAATCAGTGAACGTCATCGCCATCGCTACGAATTTGATAATAAATATAAAGCCGAAATGGAAAAAAGCGGCATGATGGTGTCTGGGGTAAACCCCCAATCCGATCTAGTGGAAATTATAGAATTAAAAAAACACCCGTTTTTTGTGGGCGTCCAATTTCATCCCGAATTTAAATCTAGATTTTTGCAGCCGCATCCGTTGTTTGTGGGGCTGGTAAAAGCGGCGCTTAAAAAATCACACAAGAAGTAACTTTACCTTCCCGCCAATCTTAATATGGTATTAACGGTTCGGAGTATTATAGAAACATCCAGGGTCAAGCCCCGATTTTTAATATAAAATAAATCGTATTCCAGTTTTTGCAGATTTTCTTCAATGGTGCCGTAGTAGGCATTATGAATTTGCGCCCAGCCGGTGAGTCCGGGTTTGATTAAGTGTCTTAGGGAATAATAGGGCATTTTTTCGGTTAGTTGGGTGACAAATTCCGGACGTTCCGGCCTGGGGCCGATAACAGACATTTCGCCTTTGAGAATATTTATAAATTGCGGTATTTCGTCTAGGCGGGTCAGGCGCAGAAATTTACCCACGGAAGTAATGCGCGCGTCTTTGTCGGCCGCAAACTGCGGCCCGCCGGTTTCGGCGCTGCCGTCGGCAGTCAAAGATTTCATGGTGCGGTATTTATAAACTTTAAAAATTAAGCCTTGTCTGCCCACTCTGTTTTGAGAAAAAAATATTTTGCCTTTAGAATTTAATTTTATAGCTAAAGCAATAAAAGGGATAGTGGCTATAAAAAATATTCCGATTATGGTTGCCAAAATATAATCTGTTAAAATGCGAAAACGGTCGTAAATTTTTTTCTGCTGTTCGCGCAAATTGGCCACAAACCATCCCTCGGAAAAAGTAAAAGGGGGAATGCGGTGCATAACCGATTCGTAGAAATCGGCCAGATTTACAATGCTGACCTGTTGAAACAGGCTTTGGTATAATTTTTTCATTAAATTTTCATTGGCCGCCATGTGCGGCGCCAGCACGATAATATTGGCGCTGGCCAGAGTGAGCGAGGAAGGTTCGTTTTCGTCAATTACCCCTAGTACCAAGTAGCCCATTTGCGGCTCGTTTTGGATGGCGTTTATTAACTGGGCTACTTCTTTGGTTCGGCCGGCAAAGATTATATTATATTTTAAAGTCGTGGAAATAAATTTATTGTAAAAAAACCGCCATAAAGAAATTAATCCAAATCCGATTACAGCCGTGAGTAACAAAATGGTTTTAGGCGCGATGGCATTTTTGGGGTTTATATAAAAATAAATTACACCAAAAATAGTCCAAACTAAGGCGCTGATGATAATTTTTTGGTAAAAAGCCCAGGAATTTTTTGCTTTGCTGACGTCGTAGAGACCGGCAATAAATAGAATAATAGCCGCCAGCAGGAACAGCTGGGTCATGGGGGATAATAACTCCTGTAAATTTTCCTTTGGTATTTTTAAGTACCTAAAATAGAGAGCAAAATATAGCCCTGTATATAGGATAATCAAATCGCCCGCCAAGAGGGCTAGTTGTTTTAAACGATACATAAAAATGGTACAATATGCCAATGTTCGGATTATATCTTAAATTAAAGCAAAAATCAAGCGTTATCCGGGTTTGTTTGGCCATGGCGGTATTATTGTATCCAAATCTATTTGTTTTAGCAAAAGTACCCAACGACCCCAAGTATTCATCGCAAGAGTCTTTTTATAAACAAATTGGCGCTCCTATGGCCTGGGATTTTATAACCGGTACCAGCAGTGTAGTAGTGGCAGTGATAGATGTGGGTGTGGATATTTTGCATGATGATTTAAAAGAAAATATTTGGCAAAATTTAAAAGAGATTCCAAACAATTGGCTTGATGATGATGGTAATGGTTTCGTAGATGATATGCATGGCTGGAATTTTGTGGAGAATAATAACGATGTGGGTATTTCGGTAATAAATGATGTGGATGATTCCGGCGCTGTGAGTCACGGTACGATTTTGGCCGGATTAATCGGCGCTGTGGGCGATAATAATTTTTTGGGAACTGGATTAAATTGGCATATAAAAATTATGCCGTTGCGCGCCATAGACAGCAGCGGCGGCGGGACTTTGGGTCAAGTCGCCAAAGCGATTAATTACGCAGTACATAATGGAGCCAGTATAATAAGTATAAGTTTTGTCGGCGATTCAAAAAGCTTTGGTTTGCAAGAAAGTTTATTTAATGCCCGTAAATATGGGGTGTTGGTGGTAGCGGCGGCGGGGAACGATAGAAATGACGGAACTGGAGATGACAATTTGTCTAAAAACAAACAATATCCAATTTGTTCGGATTTTGAAGATTCGGAAAATTGGATTTTGGGCGTTACTTCAGTAGACAAAAATGATAAGTTAAGCGACTTTGCCAATTATGGCGCGTGTGTAGATATTTCCGCTCCGGGTGAATACATTTATAGCACCCAAAGATACGCTCCACAATATAGCGGCTATTCAAAAAATTTTGATGGCCCCTGGTTTGGATCTTCTTTTTCCGCTCCGCTAGTGGTCGGCGGCGCGGCGCTAATAAAATCCGTGCGGCCGGATTGGCAAGCTAAAGACATAATTGCGGATTTGCTGGCCACCGCCGATGATGTAGATAGTTTAAATCCCGGGTATGCCGGGCAGATTGGTTATGGCCGGTTAAATGTTGGGCGGGCGGTGGCCAGGGCGTTAGAACTAAAGCAGGTCATTGCGCCACCGCTTATTTTTGAATCAAAATTAATCAAGAAAAATACTAAATATTTTGTTCGCATTACCTCTGACGGAAAGATTTTGCACGACTTGCCTTTGCCGGGTTATGTGGACAAAAATACCAAATGGGCGGTGGTAGATGATCTGTTAATTTCCGCCACTTTAGGCAAGAATAAAATCACGGTAAATGCTTGGGATTGGCAGGGAAATAAAAAATTAATCAACTTAGTTTTGCCAGGGTTTACCGGCCTAGCTGATTTAAAAATAGATACAGTTTGGGGAGACAGTCCAAATGCGATTTTATTTGTGAAGAAAAGCGGTATTAATCAGAAGATTATTATTGATATCCCCAGCCAGAGCTGGAAGGTAGAGTATTTATAGTGTTATATTGTCAATGACAATGGTTAATGGTACAATTTAGACATTAGTAATTAGCAATTAGAAATTAACAATTTCTGTATGGACACCCCTATTTTTGAGAAAAAAAACGTGCTGGTGACGGGCGGAGCCGGTTTTATCGGCTCCCATCTTTGTGAACGGCTCCTAAAAGAAGCCAAGGTAATTTGTCTGGATGATTTTTCCAATTCTTCTCCCGCCAACATCAAACACCTGTTACAGTACCCGGATTTTGAATTTATAAAATACGACATTAACCAACCGATTGACCTGGATAAATTTGAGGAATTGGATAAGTTTAAAGTGAAATTTCAAGGCATTCAGGAAGTTTATCATTTAGCTTGCCCCACCAGTCCGCATGATTTTGAAAAATTAAAAATGCAATCATTGTGGGCCAATTCGTCGGCTATGATTAATACACTGGATTTGGCCGTGAAGTATAAGGCGAAATATGTTTTTACCTCCAGCTCGGTTGTTTATGGCAATGCCACCGAAGAAAAATCTATTTTTAAAGAAAGTGATCAGGGTGTAGTGGACCATCTTTCTCCGCGCGCCTGTTATGACGAAGGCAAACGTTTTGCCGAGACCTGCGTGGAAACTTACCGTCAAGTTTATGGTATTGACGCAAAAATCGCCCGCGTGTTTACCGTTTATGGTCCGCATATGAAATTATTTGAAGGTCAGATGATACCGGATTTTATTATTAATGCTTTGGAAGGAACAAATCTTACCATTAACGGCGATGAATCATTTTCTACTTCGCTTTGTTATGTTACCGATTTGGTAGATGGCATGGTTCGGTTAATGGCCAGCGCGCCGGAAGTAAAAATTGTTAACTTGGGTCACGATAAAATTGTAAAAATGATTGATGTTACCGATATAATAATTAAATTGACAAATTCTTCATCCCAAGTTGCGTTTGAGAAACCATTGTTGTTTTTAACCAGAAAGGGAGCTCCGGATTTGTCTTATGTTAAAGATGTTTTGGGTTGGTTTCCTTTAGTTAGACTGCAGGATGGGCTGGAAAAAACAATTGATTATACTATTGCCAATAAGGAGGCGCTGATGTTTAATTCGGGGTATTAATCTATGTTTTTTGTTGTTGTCCCTGCGTACAATGAAGCCAAAAGCATTGGTCGCGTCGTTAGCGACCTTTTTAGTCATGGGTTGCATAATATTGTGGTAGTAGATGATGGTTCAAGCGATGATACTTCTGAAGTGGCGAAATCTGCCGGAGCAGTAGTATTGACGCACGAAGTAAACAGGGGGCAAGGTGCCAGCCTTCAAACGGGAAATGAGTACGCGTTGGCTAATGGCGCCAACATGGTAGTTCATTTTGACGCGGATGGGCAGTTTAATCCGGCGGATATCCATGGCGCTGTAGAGGCGCTACAAAATAAAAATGTAGATGTATTGCTTGGTTCGCGTTTTTTGGACAATCGTTCGCAAATGCCTTGGACAAAAAAATATATAGTTTTACCGGTTGCTAAGTTGGTAAATCGTTTTTTGACTGGCATGAAGTTAACCGACGCGCACAACGGTTTCAGAATTTTGTCGCGCCGGGCGCTGGAAAAAATAAATATTTCTCAAGATAGAATGGCCCATAACTCTGAAATTATTAAGCAAATAAAAATGCATAATTTGGCGTTTATGGAGCATCCGGTGCAAGTAAATTATTTTGAGTATGGTCAGGGGATGGGCGGAGGATTTAAAATAATTTTAGAAATTTTACAGGGGCGTTTAATAAAATAGTATGCTTATAATTCAAATTTTGTTAACAATTTTTTTTCTATTCGCGCTGGCAAAAGTTGTCGGCCGTTGGCGGGCCGGTGATTTAAGAATGACCGACATGGTTTGGTGGTTGTTATTTTGGGTTGCGGCCATTATCGTAGTTTTGCTACCAAACTCCACCGCTACTTTGGCAAAATTGGTGGGCATAGGGCGCGGCGCCGATTTGGTGGTATATGTGGCGCTGGTTTTAATATTTTTTATAATTTTCAGACTGATAATTAAAATTGAATTGTTGAATAAAGATATTACTAAATTGGTAAGAAAAATTTCTTTGGATGAAAATAAAGATGAAAAAAATAATTTAGTATGAAGATAGCCCACGTTGTTTCCACTTTTTCTCCTCATGTGGGTGGAATGGGATCTGTTTGTTATAATGAAGCAAAACGGTTGGCAGAGCTTGGGCACGATGTAACAGTTTTTACATTAAGATACCCCGGTGTCGTATACAACGATACAAAATTTTTGTTTAAAGTTGTACGATTAAAACCGCTTATTAGATTAGGCGACGCTGGTTTGGTGCCGCAGATATTAAATTATTTAAAAGGCTTTAATTTAATCCACCTGCATTACCCGTTTTACGGCGGCGCGGAGTGGCTTTGTTTTTCCGGCATTCCGCTGGTTATTACATATCACATGGACGCGCAAGTAGGAGGAGCCAAAGGCTTTGTGGCAAAAATATATGATTGGTTTTGGCCTAAAATTTTATTCGCACAAGCCAAGAAAATTATCGCGGTTGACGCGGAGCATTTTAAAAATACTAAATTCGGGAAATTATATTCTGGCAAGGTTGTTGAAATTCACAATGGGGTGGATACGGTTGTTTTCAATCCATATCCGGTTGATTTAGAAAAACTTGATTTGACCGGTTTAAAGGACAGAAAAATTATTTTATTTGTCGGTAATCTTTTGCCTTTAAAGCGGCTAGATTTACTTATTAACGCGGTAAAATTATTAGATGATAAAAATGTCGTGATTGTAGTTGTGGGTGGGGGATATGAATTAGAGAAGTATAAAGAAATGGTTAAAGACTTAAATATTGAATCGCAGGTATGTTTTGTTGGTCCTTGCGCCGATCCAATAAAATTGGTTCAATATTACAATGCTGCTTCTTGTGTAGTGGTGCTTTCCGATTACGAATCTTTTTCGCTAGTGGCCATAGAGGCAATGGCTTGCGGCAAGCCATTAGTGCTTAGTGATTTGCCTGTGTTAAAAAAGAATATCAGCGAGGCGATTTTTTTTGAGAAAGGTTCGGTAGAAAGTTTAAAAAATGCTTTAGAAAAAGCGCTGTCATTGTCGGAAGAAGAGAAAAAAAAGATAGCAGAACGAGAAATACAAAAAGTTAATCAAGGTTTTTCCTGGAGCAATCATATAAATAAATTAATAGAAGTGTATGAGCGGATTTGATTACGAAAAATCTCTTTGGGGCAGGGGAATGGCGAGCCGAGATTGGAAAAGTCCAACTAGTTTTCGGTTGTGTCAAGCCTTATCGGCGTTGGCCGGTTTGGGGCAGGGCGCGAAGGTTCTGGAAATCGGATGCGGGGCAGGTCAGTTTATCCGCGCGATAAAAAAAATCAGACCGGAACTAAATTGTTATGGTTCGGATATCAGTAAAAACGCTATTGAGGCGGCGAGAAAAGAAAATGATGGAGTTCTATACAGCTTAAGCGAAGAGAAGAAATCTCCATATGAAAATAATTTTTTTGACGCGGTGCTTATTTTTGATGTTTTGGAACATGTGGCAGATCCGGATGCGATGCTGGCCGAAATTAACGGATTACTTAAAAATAACGGCGTATTTTATTGCTTCGTGCCGTGTGAGGGTGATTTTTTGTCGTTATGGCATTGGATTAAAAAATTGGCAACCGGGGGGCACGAGCTGACTAAAAAATATGCCGGACATATTAATTATTTTTCACGGCGGTCATTATTTGATTTATTTAAGAAAAATAATTTTAAGTTAATCAGAGTGCGCTATAGCGAACATTTGCTGGGTCAAATTTTGGGTATTATGGCTTTTATAGCCATGGACAGGGCGGTAAGACAAAAAAAGATAATCCAAATAAACAATGAAACTTATTTTGCCAAAGAAAAAAAATCACCGATTGTAAAGTTTTTAAAAAATATTGTTAACACTGCTATTTATTTGGAATCAATAATTTTTTCCCGAGTACCATCGCCAAATGTACATTTAACGGTGGTTAATAAGTAGTATGCGCGTTATTCATATTATTCCTTCCGCTTTTGAATATTTTGACGATATCAGATTGCAGGCTTTTAAGTTGCTGGATGGGTTGCATAAACTGGGCGTGGAGACGGAGGCGTTCACTTTGCAATACGGATCCACCAACAAAGTGGAAAAAGCGAGTATAAAAGAAGCTTCGCCTTCGGTTCATAATTATTTAGGGAATTTTGATATAGACAGCGCTATAGCCAATTTTGCTGATTTTGATATCGTTCATTTGCATTGTCCGTTTTTTGGAGCGGCCGGTAAAATTTTGCGCTGGAAAAAGCTTAATCCTGGTATTCCTTTGGTGGTTACTTATTATCGCCCGGTGCGGATCCAGGATCTTATGAGTTTATTTATCAGATTTTATAACGCTTATTATTTGCCTAAAATCTTTAAATTGGCGGATGCGGTGGAGAGGTTTAACGGGGAAGAAGCGGATGCTATGGGGTCTATTGCGGACAGGACGCTGTTGATGTATAATAAGTTGTAGGTTATATAATCGTTTTAATTAAAATTTTGTATGGGAATGTTTAAAAAAGGACTTTTTTTAGGCGGTTTGTTGGGCGCGGCGGCCATGTGGCTAAACGCCACCCCGAAAGGCAGAGAAATGCGGGCCAAACTAATGGGTCAGGCCAATGATTTGTATGGACAGCTTAAGGAAAGTATAAAACAATTGGAAGGTCCAACTAAAGAAATGTATGACGCGTTGGTAGAAAGAGCGGTAGAAGAATACGCCGCCAAGGTAGAAATGGCCATGGATATGAAAAATCAGCTGGTTAGAGAGTTAAAGAAGAGATGGAAGCATTTGGAAAAAGAAATTAAGAAGTAATTTTTTTAATGTCTTCAATAGTTAACTGCAATTCTCGGTTGCCATTCCATTCGTTGACGCCAATAGAAAAAACCATATCTATTTTATCGCCCGGCTTCAGGCATTCTTTCCAATTTTCGGCGCAACGGTTTACGTCACCCAAACCAAAGCCGATAGCTTTTTTAATTAACTGTGAATTGTGTTTTACCATCAGGCGCAAATGTTTGCCGTCTTGGCCCACCGGTTCTATGGCGGTAACGGTTAGCGCCCGGGAAACATATTTTGGTTCTTCGTTGGCTTGGCCAAACGGTTCAAATTTTTGCAATAAATCGTAAAGTTTCCAATTCACTTCGTTCAGCTCCACTTCCGCGTCTATAGTAATTTGCGGCACCAAATCCACCGCGGCGGTTTGTAAAGCGGCCTTAGCGATTAATTTAGTTTTAAATTCTTCTAATTTGTCTTTGGATTTTAAAGTAAAACCGCAGGCTTGCGGGTGGCCGCCGAATTTGTCAAACACCTCGGGCATGCTTTGCATAGCCGCGATTAAACTAAATTCTTTTATACTTCTGCCCGAACCGTTTATGGCATCTTTGGTTTCTCCCATCACAATAGCCGGTTTGTAATGATCATCTTTTATTTTTCCGGAAATTAAACCCAAAATACCGGTAGGCCAATCTTTGCCCAGCACAAATAAAACCGGATTATCCTCTTGTTTGGTTTCTTTTATCTGTTTGCGCGCTTCGCTTACGTATTGTTCGGTAAGTTTTCGCCGGTCAACATTATTTTTATCCAGTTGCGCGGCCAAATTTTCAGCTGATTTTTCATCTGTCGCCATCAGCAGAGCAAAAGCGGTATTGGCATGGTCCATGCGGCCGGCCGCGTTCAGCCGAGGCACAATTTGAAAACTCATGGCATATGAATCGTAAGCCCCATGTTTGGGCTGGCCATTGGCATCGGCAAGGCCAGCAATTATAAGAAGTTTTTTCAGGCCGACATTTCTGGTTTTGTTAATTACCGTTAATCCGTATTTGGTAATGGTGCGCGATTCGCCCACCAGCGGCACCATATCGGCAATAGAAGCAATGGCCGCCAGATCCAGTAGCCATTTTTCAAATCCTTCAAAGGTTTGTCCGTCTGGCAGAGCGCTGTGCAAAATGGCGTATTTTTTTAGGAGTCCCTGCACCAATTTAAAAGCCACGCCGCCGCCGCAAAGGCCTTTATCTGGATATGATTCTCCTTTTACCAACGGATGGATAATGGCGTTAGCCTTGGGAAGTTTGGGAGGTACGGTGTGGTGATCGGTGACGATTACTTTTATTTTATATTTTCTGGCCAAAGCAATTTCTGGCGTGTTGCTTACGCCGCAGTCGCAGGTAATTATCAAGTTTGTTTTTTGGCTATGCAGAAGTTCTATGGTGCGTAAGTTAAGCCCATAGCCATCGGTTTCGCGGTGGGGGATAAATACATTTACATTTTTTGCGCCTAATTTCCGCAGACCGGTGATAATAATGGCCGAGGAACAAACACCATCGGCGTCATAATCTCCGTGGACGACAATGTTTTCTTCTTTGTCTATGGATTTAAAAATAATATCCGTGGCTTTTTCCATGTCCTGGAACAAATATGGATCATGAATATCCTGCGAATAATCCGGATTTAAAAATTCATCAATTTGTCTTTGCGTGCGCAAATTTCTATTCCAAAGCAATTGCGCCACTGCGGCGGGCAACTCCGGATGAGAACCGGTAAATTCCGCTGGTGGCAATGGTAAAACATTCCATTTTTTCGAGGAAATCATAATTATTTTTCTTTTCTAAAACTGTTTAACGTAATTTTTTTAAAATCCCAGTACGAATCGGCTAGGAGCAATGTAAAAATAATAAAAAGCAGATTAACCGTTAAGTATTCTCTGGCGGATATGGGAGCGTTAAAGTTGGCAAACAGAATAATACCCAGCGCGATCCAATAAATTAAAGTTTTGCCGGTTAAGTTTCTTCTTTCTGAAATATTTATTTTATTTCTGATTTCCCAAACATAGGCGAAATATAAAATAACTAGTGGTCCGGCCGTGTACCATTCAAATTTATGCGGATCTTCGCCAAAATAAGATAGGCCGAAAAAAAGCAGGCCGATAAAAATAAGCAAGGCAAAGAAAAGAAAGATAATATCCAGCTGGTATTTGCGCAGGATTTTCATACTAGGAATAGTAGCAAATTAATAATATTTTACTACTTTTATTGTAAAGCCGGCAAAAAAGTAAAAACAAGCATAGCGAAAATAGCCACAACGGAAATTACCACCCAAATTTTTTTTATTGTTTTTTGTTTCACATTATCTTTTTAGCACCGCCAAATAAGTTTCCGGCGGGATATCTATTTTTCCGTGAGTCAACATGCGTTTTTTACCTTTTTTCTGTTTTTGCAATAATTTTTGTTTGCGTGTATAGTCGCCGCCGCTCATGGTGGCCAGCACATCTTTGCGCAGAGCCGACAAGCGATCCGAGGCGATTATTTTTCCGCCGATCGCGGCTTGAATTTTTAACACGAATTGTTGTCTGGGCAGTGACTCCTTTAATGATTCTACTATTATTTTACCCACTTTATAGGCTTGATCTTCCCAAACTAACGTTGACAAAGCCTCTACCTGTTCTTCAGCCACCATTATATCTAACCTGACTACCTTGGTTGGCTGGTAATCCATAAATTCGTAGTTCATGGACGCGTAACCGGAAGTAACGGTTTTTAGTTTATCATAGAAATCAGTAACAAGCGAGGCGAGCGGAATTTCGTAATGCAACATAGCCCGTTGGTCGGTGTCGGCGCTTAAATATTCGGTATTTATATATTTTCCTTTGCGTTCGGATACCAGTCCCATTACATTGCCTGTAAAATTTTTGGGAGTAATAATATCCAGTTTCATCCATGGTTCCAAAATTTGTTGCAGATGATTAGGGTCTGGCATTTCCTGCGGGCTGTGGATAGTTTTTTGTACACCGGCTTGGGTAGTAACTTTATAGGCCACGCTGGGCACGGTAATAATAATTTCTAAATTATATTCTCGTTGTAATCTTTCCTGAAAAATATCCAGATGCAATAGGCCTAAAAATCCACAGCGAAAACCAAAACCAAGAGCCAAAGAATGTTCCGGTTCGTAGAAAAGAGACGCGTCGTTTAATTTTAATTTATCAATCGCGTTGCGCAGTACCGGATAAGCATCGCCTTCTTTGGGAAAGACACCCGCATAAACCATCGGCTTTACTTCTTTATAACCCGGCAGAGCCAGGGTGTGGATATCTTTTTCCTCTTCATCGGTATAAGTGGTAATGGTGTCGCCGACCCGGCAATCTTTAAGGTCTTTTAATCCGGTAACAACATAACCAATTTCGCCGTTATATAATTTAGGAGTGGATTGGAACTTTGGTTTATAATATCCCACTTCCAAAATTTCCGCCGGCGTTCTGGTGCCGATTAAAAATATTTTGTCGCCTT
>JBBUEJ010000079.1:0-1427 GCA_038056955.1 Patescibacteria group bacterium | reverse complement strand
TTGCTCCGTAATTGTAGCCTAGCTCCGAGCCGCAACCGCGGCTCGGGGGTTAATTGCAGGTGTAGTATAATGGTTATTATGCGTCCTTGCCAAGGACGAGACGACGGTTCGATTCCGTTCACCTGCTCAAACACTATTCATGATGCACGCAACAAGATGCACTGGTTGTATCATGATACGCGCATTTTGCATCTTGTTAAAATAGCGGGGTAGAGCAATGGCAGCTCGCTGGGCTCATAACCCGGAGGTTCCCGGTTCAAGTCCGGGCCCCGCAACAAAAAAATAATGCCGACTAAGTCAGCATTATTTTCGTTTATTTACATTTTTAATCGTGAGCCAGCTCGTCTTGATAGTACTGTTCATACATTTCCCAAAGCGACGTTAGGAAAGCGGTAATAATCGGTCCGATAATAAAACCAGAAATGCCAAAAAACAGTAATCCGCCAAGGGTGGAAAACAGAATAAGAAGAGGGTGCATCTGAGTGTCCTTGCCGATTAGTATCGGACGGATAAAATTATCAATCGTAGAGATTAAAAGCGCGCCCACCGCCACAATCACGATTCCTTGCCACATATTTCCGCCAACAAACATTATTATTGCCGCCGGCAACCAGACAATATAGGATCCAAAACCAGGCACTACGGAAAACATCATCATTATTATCCCCCAAATTAAAGCGCCTTCAATTCCTGTTGCATAAAAAAGCAGAGCGCCCAAAAAACCCTGAATGGCCCCCACGATTAGGGTGCCTTTCAAGGCCGCCCGCGCCGTGGAAGTAAATTTTTTGTACATGATTATTTCGTGTTTATTCCCAAGCGGCGAAATATGCGCCAGTCTTTTTAATATATTTTCTCCATCTTTGAAAAAAAAGAAAAGCGTATAAATCATGATAATAAACATCACCAAGAAAGTAAGCGAGTTTTGCGTTAAATTTTTCGCGGCGGTAAAGATAAAATCGGTAATGGTTTTGGCGACTTCGGTAAGTTTGGCCGTTACCTGTTGTTCGTCAATATTAAATCTATCGGTGATAGAGTTGTTTTTTATCCAGCCAATTATGTTTTTAACAGTGCTGACAATCGGACCTTGATTGTTGGCAAGGGAGTCATAGATATTAAAAGACTCCTTTAATATTAGACTGCTCATAAGGATGACGGGAATTATAATAACGACCAGCACCAGACCAATCGTGAGCAGAGAGCTGGTATTGTTGTGTTTTAGTCTGCTGTTTATTTTTTTATAGACCGGGTAAAAAATGCTGGCCATAACCGCGGCCCAAAATATCGGGTAAAAAAATGGCTTTAAAAGATAAATAAAACCGATTGTTGTCGCGCCAAAGAAAATGATGAATAGCAGACTTCTTATTTTTGATAAATCCATATTTTAATTTAAGATTTAAGAATTTAAATTTATAACTTAAGATAAGAGT
>JBBUEJ010000078.1:0-1627 GCA_038056955.1 Patescibacteria group bacterium | reverse complement strand
TGGTTTGGCAAAGGAGAAATGGTGCCGGAATTTGAAAAAGCCGCCTACTCGCTTAAAAAAGGCGAAGTTTACCCTACTATAGTAGACAGCGTTTATGGCTATCATATTGTTAAGTTAGACGACCGAAAAGTTGAGAAAGTGAAGAATGAAAAAGGGCAAAATGTTAATATGGAAAAAGTGCGCGCCAGCCAAATCCTTTTTAGATTTCCAGACCTGCTAAGTTATCTGGATAAATCAGCTAAGGACGGAAACATTCGTTTATATCTTAAAGTTCACAATCCGTTTGCGGCTCTGGCTTCTTCATCTATTACGCAATAATAATTATCATAATTAACAAGGGGGCTTTCAGACTTAGTCGGGAGCCCCTTTGCGCATGCGGGATTAGTACAGTGGTAGTATATTTGCTTCCCAAGCAAAAGATACGAGTTCGATTCTCGCATCCCGCTCAAAGTAAACGCCCCCTTAGTTCAGTGGCAGAACGGTGGTATCGTAAACCACAAACGTCAGTCCGATTCTGACAGGGGGCTCCAAAATAATTTTTTAATTTTATTATTGTATGCTTCCAGAAAAAACACCAGCTCCGGATTTTGAATTGCCGGATCAGAATGCGGTCAATCACAAATTGTCTGGCTATCTCGGCCAGTGGGTTATTTTGTATTTTTATCCCAAAGATGATACCCCGGGATGCACCGGCGAGGCATGTTCGTTTCAAGACAAGTTAGCTGACTTTGACAAGTTAAAAGTAAAAATTTTGGGTGTTAGCGCCGATCCGACAAGCAGTCATTACAAATTTGCCGCAAAATATGGATTAAACTTTACTTTGTTATCAGATGACAAAAAAGAAGCGATTAAAAAATACGAAGCGGAGGGAATTTTCACCAAGCGTATTTCGTATCTTATAGATCCGCAGGGTCAGATTTACAAAACTTACGCGGAATTTAAACCGGACACGCACGCTGACGCGATTTTGGCGGATTTGCGAGTGGCATTAGCGGCATAATCCATTATTTAGACTTCTTTTTCAATAATTTCCACTTTCTTTCTGAGCGACTTCTCCGCAAGGTCAAACATTAATGGTGTTGATTTAGAAAATAAAAGCAAAGTTTTTGTGGTAAGAAATATGCGAAAAGGTATAAGCGCTGGCGAAAGAGAAAAAATTTGCAAGGAATCGGACGGTTCGTTTTATTGAAGATAAGGTATAAATAGTTATCCCCAGTTGTTTTTGTAAAGCAATTTTTTTTGGTATAATTTGATTTAAGGAGGGAGAAAGATAATCGTTGATTTATATGCTTATCACAGCCGAATCAGTTTCGCCACGTCATCCGGATAAAATTTGCGACAGAATATCCGACGCTATTTTAGACGCCTGCCTGGCGCAGGATCCGTACAGCCGCGTGGCCATGGAAAGCATGGGCGGTCACGGGCTTATAACTCTTACCGGCGAACTTACCACCAATGCCAACATAGACGCCGCGCAAATTGCCAAACGCGTGGCCGGCGAACAATATCAGGTGAACACAAATATTGTTCAGCAAAGTTCCGAGATTGGTCGCGGGGTAGATGTGGGCGGAGCGGGCGACCAGGGGATAATGGTTGGTTACGCCTGCGACGCGAACGAGGAATTTGT
>JBBUEJ010000077.1:0-3901 GCA_038056955.1 Patescibacteria group bacterium | reverse complement strand
GCCCAGGCGGGGGACTTTTTTGTTGAATTATATGAAACTTAATCAGCTAACACCCGAAGAGGAGCGCATAATTGTACATAAAGGCACGGAAGCGCCGTTTACCGGCGAAGGCTATACGTCAAAAGATACGCGCCACTGCGTAAATTCTTTGTCTCTCAAATTTCTTGACAAAATAAAATAAGGATGATATAATATGGCTTATTAAATAATTAAATATTTTCTTATGAAAATGTCATTTCATCGTTTAGGTAAATTTGTGGCCGCGGCAGTTTTGCTGTCTGCCGGCGCTTTTGTGTCGGTTGCGTACGCGACTCATTCTTGGGGCAGTTATCACTGGGCCCGTACCGCCAATCCTTTCACCTTAAAGCTTGGCGATAACGTTTCTACAGTTTGGGATAAATACCTCGTAACCTCTTCGCTTGATTGGAGCGTGTCTGCGGAGTTAGACACCGCGGTTGTGGCCGGCATGGCCAACCCAAAGACCTGCAGGGCTGTAACCGGTCGGGTGGAAGTTTGCAACAGCAAATACGGCAACAATGGCTGGCTGGGAATTGCTTCCATTTGGGTCAGCGGCAGTCATATTACCAAAGCCACCACCAAGCTTAATGACACCTATTTTAACACTGCCAAATATAACACTCCGGCCTGGAGACAGTTCGTAATGTGCCAAGAAATTGGCCATACATTCGGACTTGATCATCAAGATGAAATTTTTAATAATTTGAACATGGGCACATGCATGGATTACACCAGTGATCCGGACGGTACTATTGCCGGCCAGCCCGACAATCAACATCCGAACGTTCATGATTATGAACAGTTAAGTTTAATCTACGCGCACTTGGACACGGTTACCACGATAGCGAGCAGTTTGTCTGGCGGCAGTTTTGGGGCCGCGGCTAGTGAAGAATCGACTGATGAAGATACTGACAATCATTCGGATTGGGGTCAAGCCAAGCGTCATGACCAAAAAGGACGCGCCTCTATGTATGAAAAAGATTTGGGCAATGGAAAGAAATTATTTACCTTTGTTGTTTGGGCCAACTAAAAAAATATAAAATAAAAAACATCCCGACTAAGTCGGGATGTTTTTTGATAATTTAAATAGCCAAATCTTTTATATCCTGTTCGTATTTGGCGGTGAGTGTTAAAACATTATCGCCATAAAAACGATACCGCTTGTTTGTAGATCCGGAAAAATAACGCATAGCCGCTTTCCACTGGCCGTCTTTAGTTTCATCAGCGCCGTTATTTTTTAACAAGAGCCCGGCGGCCATAAACGCGTCGCGAATATCCCACGGATCAGCCGGGCTTTTTCCGGTTATGGCGCTAACTTTGTCTTTATATCCTATCCAAGTAGAAGGAATAAATTGCGCCGGACCCATAGCTCCGCCCCAACCGAGCTGGCTGCCATTTTTTTTGCGCATAGGACAAGAAACCGGAGTTATATCCGGATCACGCCCAAGTTCGGTGGTAATGGTTATAAACGGTTCTTGATCGCGAGTAGGCTTCATAATTACTTTCCAGCCTTTTTCCGGCGGATCTCCGGGGCGATTACAGGTGCCGACATTTTTTCCCAAATTTGATTCTTGAGTAAGAATGGCCAATAGAAATGCGGCAGAAACACCTGTTTGTTTATCAACCGCCTGGGCGATTGCGACTGCTTGTCCAAAATTAATTTGTGTGCTTACGCCCAAAAGGTCATAAATTCGGCTGCGGATTTCGGCCGCTTGTTTTTTGCTATCTTTTAAAAGATTTTGGTAAGTTGTTTCTAACCCTTGAGTATCTTTCAACAATTGTGTTTGTTCTTGTAATTTTCCATTGAGAGTATTTTGTTGGATATTGGCAAGACTAAGAAGTTCGCGGGTATCATCTTGCTGGTCTTCATAGACAGTTTGTTGTGTATTTAATTCTTGTTGCGCTATTTTCGATTCTTGCACCAACGTGTTTATGGAAGTGGATAATTTTTGGTAATTTGCCGCTTCGTTAAGCGCTTCAGTTAATCCGCCGTCAATTAAAAGTCTAAGCAAAAACAGTTCCTGGTCTTTTTGATGTAAAAGACGCAGTAGTTTTGATAAGTTGATTTTCAAACGCGCGATTTTGGCTTTGTTGGTATCTATAGCTTTGATGGTAGTAGATATTTTTTTATCCAAATCATTAAGCTTAACATTGGTAGCCTTAATTTGCAGACGCAAACGGGCCTGTTCATTTTTAAGTTGTTTAATTTTATTGGCCAAAGTTTTTTTCTCGCCTTTAGTATTTGTTAACTGTAGTTCAAGTTCGGCAATTTGAGTTTCGATAGCTTGTAATTCTTGTTCTAGTTGCTGTTGAGTGTCTGTATCTGTTGTTGCGGTTGTTAGTGTTGGAAAAATCAAAAAAATAAGCAATAGAACTACAATAAATTTTTGCCAAAGTTTTTGCATAGTGGTGGTAGGGTACCAATTTTTAGTTTATTTTTCAACTTATCCACAGCCTATTTTATATAAAGCTTGTTTTTGGTATAATGGTAACAATGTTAATTTACTCATTTATTTTTCAAGCTTATGTTAAAGCTTAAGAACATACTCAAATGGAGCGCGTTGTCGCTGGTTTTCAGTTTACTCATAATATTTTCGGCGCGAGCGCAGACTGCTTCTACCACTGACCCGCAAACAACATGCACGGGTGGAGGAGGAAAATGGTGTATAAATTCAGGTGGAAGCATGTCTGGTTCTGGTTATTGCTCCTACTCAACCAGCCCTTGTCCGGCTTATGATACGGCCAGCTGTTCGGCACAAAGTGGAGAATGGTGCGCTTATTCCGGCAGTACCGGTGGTTATTGCGCGACTGGAGGAGCCACTTGTCCGATAAATGATGGAGCCTCTTGTGCGGCCAAGGGCCGAACTTGGTGTAATTATTCTACCCCTGGTATAACTGCTGGCAGTATGGGTTCTGGTTATTGCGCGAATACAGGCGAGAAATGTCCGGCTTATGACGAACCGTCTTGTACAGCGCAAGGCAGTAAATGGTGTGCTGGAGTAATGAGTGGTGGTACGTCAGGCTGGTGTGCGTCTTCTACTGGCAGCACCTGTCCGAGTAGCTCGGGCGCCACAACAACTGTTACTCCTATTCCAACTCCAACTTACCCTGTTTCTTCTTGGCCCAACACAGAAAGCGATTGTACAAAATATAAAGGAGTATGGTGCGTAAGCACTTATACCGGTGGTTATAGCACAATGTCAGGCTCTTGTATGACGGCCGGACAAACCTGCCCTAGCGCCACTCCAGCCGGGAAAATGAGTTGTTGGGACGGTTCTTATGTAGATACTTATTCCTCTTGTCCGACGACTCCTTCCACGAAAGATGATTGTACCACAAAGGGATATAAATGGTGCGATTCATCCACCGTTTCTACCTATAGTACTTATAGTTCCGGCTGGTGTACCGGTAAAACTCAAAATTGTCCCACCTATCCTTCGGCCGGGAAAATGAGTTGCCCTGACGGTGTTACTTTTGCCACAACTTTAATGGAGTGTCCGACTGCGCAAACGACTATTCTACCCACCACCAAAACCTGTCCAGACGGCAAGGTTGTAGACGCCAGCGCGACCTGCCCGGTAACTTATAAAACTTGTCCGAATGGCTCTCAAGTAGAATCCACCGTTGCTTGTCCGGAAAAAACCGACGACAGCGTGTCCGCTTGTCTAAATAAGAAAGGTGTTTGGTGTCTGGATAAAACAGGTGGAAATGGCTATTGCGCTATTGGAGGCGGATGTAAAACAGATTTACCGGAGGAGAAAGAACTTGTACTTGACGCCAAGCAAACCAAAGTAGTAGAAAGTATGAAGAAAGATTACGCTCGCAATCTGGATACTCTGGAAAAAACATTTAAACGTTTGGAAGATCAGGCGTCTCTGGCAAA
>JBBUEJ010000076.1:0-9997 GCA_038056955.1 Patescibacteria group bacterium | reverse complement strand
TCTTTTTGCGCGAGCTGTTTAGCAACCACCACCTCTTTGAGTTTACAACCCAAGCCAACACCACCACATCCAACTGCTACCATCAAGACTAAACATCCGATGATATAGAGCATATCTTCCTCCTTTTTGCCTCCAAATTTTAGCAAAATTATACCGCTTTGTCAAGCCAAAAACTTTATGCTATGATAATGAGTAATTATGCGCAAAAAAATGCGAAAAATGATAGCTTTAATCCTGTTTGGCTGGTTATTTTTGCATTCTCCTTTATCGGCTTTGGCGCAGATGGAATTCAATCCCCAATTTATAATTTCCGATGAAGAAATGCAAAGCACCGCCAACTGGACGCAAAGCGATGTGCAGAAATTTTTGCAAGACAGAGGCAGTTACCTGGCTACTTTAATTGCCGAAGATGCCGACGGACTGTTAAAATACGCCGCGGAAATTATTTACACTACGGCCGCAAAATACCAGATTAATCCCAAATTTTTATTGGTTACTTTGCAAAAAGAACAAAGCCTGGTTACCGACGATACTCCCACCCAAAAACAACTGGATTGGGCCACGGGCTATGGCGTCTGCGACAGCTGTGATTTAAACGGCGATAGTTTGTTGAAATATAAGGGCTTTGGCAAACAGGTAGACAATGCCGGCGGCCTTATCCGTTGGTACTACAACAATACCGACAAATCATTCGTCAAGAAAAAAGACCAAAATACCACCATAGATAATCAAATAATTATCCCCCAAAGCTGGGCCACAGCTTTTTTGTATACCTACACCCCGCACATCCACGGCAACAAAAATTTCTGGCGAATTTGGAACACCTGGTTCAGCCAGATTTATCCCAATGGCACACTACTGCGTTCCGCTTCCAGCAGTGAAGTCTGGCTGATTCAAAATAATGTCAAACGCAAATTTAAAAACCAAGCTACTTTGCTTAGCCGGGCTGACCCAAACATGATTGTCGCGGTACAAGATTCAGAATTAAGCAATTACCAAACCGGACAAGAAATATCTTTTCCAAATTATTCTATTCTGAAAACTGCCGTTGATTTTTATCTTTTAGATTACGACACCCTGCGTCCGTTTGCTTCTCCAGAAGTCGTGCGGCAAATTGGTTATAACCCGGATGAGTTTATAGCCATTGCCGATGCCGATATTGCCGGCTACCCCATCGGCTCGACAATTAACGCTTCCACCACCGCGCCCCAAGGTATAATTTATCAAATAACCGACCTAAACAATTCTTATTACTTATTTAAAGACACCACCTTATACCCCATAACCGATAAAGGTATTATTGCCGTCAATTACAAAGATTTAGCGATCGAAAAACACAAAGTTAAAGATATTAAAAATTTACCGGTCGCGGATTTGCCCCTAAACTTTAAAGACGGCACGTTGCTGCGAGTCGCGGACAGTAGTAATGTTTATGTTATAGAAAACGGAAAAAAACGCCTGATTGCCGATGTTGACACATTTGCCGCCTTGGGTTATAAGCGAACCAATGTAATCGCCGTCAGCTCTATTACCGCCGTAAATATTTTAAACGGCGAACCTATTTTTATTAATGGCAATCTCATTTCCTCCCGCAATAAATATCTGGGAGACAGCGAAATAAAAATTGACGACATTTTTGGCAGTAAAATCCCCGCTTATTTGGTGGCCGAATACCCCAGCGGCAGGATTATTTCCGGAAAAAATATCGACCAGCCTCGATCCATTGCCTCGTTGGTAAAATTATTGGTAGCATACGAAGCTTTAAACCAGGATTTTAATTTGGCCAAATCATCTATTTATTCTAAAACAAAATATAAATCCGCCGGCAACAATTTGCCTTTGCGCAACGGCGCCAAATTAAAAAATGCAGACATTTTTAACGCCATGCTTATCGGTTCCACCAATAACACGGCGCGCTTAATCGCCCAATCCAGCGGCCTTAGTGAAAAATCATTTATAGACAACATCAACAAAAGACTTGATAATTGGGGCGCGGACAATACCAAAATTACCGACGTCACCGGTCTGGACGCCAAGAATAAATCTACTCCCCGCAATCTTCTAAAAATATTTACGCGCGTCATAGAAAATCCAAATTTAAAAACCGCTTTAGCCAAAACTAAATACACTTTCAAAGAACTGCCTGGTAAAGCAGGAGCTTTAACCCACAGCATCAACAGCCCAAACAAAATTATTCCTTTAACAAAAGCAAACTATAAAATAATCGCCAGCAAAACTGGTTCTACCGATGAGGCCGGAGTGGTTACGGTTATGCTTATTGAAGTAATACAGCGTCGCGTTTCAAATGACGTTACGCGACGTGATTCCGTTGAATCAAAAAAACAATACACCGTTATCACTATGGGCAGTAAAGATTCAAAAAATCAAGAAGCCAGCAAAATTTCCAAATGGATTTCCACCGGCGATGTAAAAATTTCAAGTAATTAAAAATTAGAAATTAGTAATTAAAAATTTTGATTTATGTCTCTTGTTTTCGCGGCCATTACCCCCCACCCTCCCTTGCTTATTCCTAGCATCGGTAAGGAATCTCTAAAAAAATTGGAGAAAACAAAAATCGCGCTGGAACAGATGGAAAAAGATCTGTACATAACTCATCCGGAAATTTTAATAATCATTTCCCCGCACGGAAGTTATTTTAATGATGCGTTTACTCTCAATGTCAGCCAGAACTATCAAACCGACTTGCGCGAATTCGGAGATTTAGTCACAAAAATAAAATTCCATGGCGAGACGCATCTGGCCACGCTCATTCGTGAAGGCACTAAAAAGGAACACTTCCCCGCCACTATGATCAGCGAACAGAATTTGGATCACGGTTCGACGGTGCCTTTATCATACCTCACCAAACATCTTAAAAATATAAAAATAATCCAAATCGGTTTTTGCGATTTAGACTGGAAAATTCACGTCGCTTTTGGTGCCATGATTGCGGATAAAATTTCGGAAATAAATAAGCGAGTAGCGGTAATCGCCTCCGGAGATTTATCACACGCTTTAATTTCCGACGCGCCAGCGGGATATAATCCGGCCGGCCCCGAATTTGACCGAAAAATTCAGGATCTTCTGGCCGCCAACAACCTATCCGGCATGCTCCAATTGGATAAAAAATTCGTGACCGATGCGGCTGAGTGCGGTTTTAGATCATTTTTAATTTTAATGGGCATATTGCAAGGCGCTCATCATACTTATAAATCATACGCCTACGAAGGGCCATTTGGTGTTGGCTATTTAACGGCAAATTTTTCTCTAGCGGGATAATTTTATACTATGATTATTCAAGTGATTCCGGCCAGAAGGATGCCGTTGTCATTGCCATTTTTGGATTACTCTGTTCCAGAAGAATTTGCCAACAAAATTAGAATCGGCCAGTTGGTTAAAATTCCTTTCCGCAACAAGGAAGAGTTTGGGGTAATTCTGGAAATTAAAGCTTCCAACAAGCCAAACATCAAAACTAAACCAATTAAAGAAATTGTTTTTGAAGAACCTGTACTATCCGAGAAGCAACTATATTTTTTGATGGATATATCCGAATTTTACCATGTGTCTCTAGGATTTTTGCTTAAAGGAAATTTATTGCCATTGCAAAAAACAAAGCTAAAAAAGATTCCTGCCGCGAACAGAGCCGCAAATTTGATTATAAACAAACCGGCTAAACCCCAAGTTTATATTCATAAAAATGAAACCGAAAAAACAGAAATTATCCTTAAAAAAATAACATCTGGCCAAACTTTAATCTTAGTTCCGGAATTAACCGCGATTAAAAAAATAACGGATATTCTTCCGAAAAATATATTAAACCGCGCCGTTGCCATTACCAGCGAATTAACCAACAAAGAACTGTTTGCCAAATGGCTGCAAATCTGGTCCGGCGAAAAAGATATTGTTATCGGCACCAGAACGGCTTTATTTCTCCCTTGGTTTCATTTAACCAATATTATTTTAACGGATGAAGGAAATTCAAATTACAAAAGCTGGGATATGGCGCCGCGTTTTCATACGCGTGATGCCGCTTTATTTTTATCCAAACACCACGGCGCGGTTCTTTCTCTTCTGTCCCACACTCTTTCCGTAGAGAGCTATTATTTTGCAAAAAACAAGGTTTATAATACAAGTCACGATTTAAAAATTCCGCCATTAAACAAAACCACGGAAATTGTGGATATTAAATCGGAACGGCGCGGCGGCAATTATAGCCTGATGAGCGTAGATGTATTAAACGAATTCAAAAAAAATAAAACCGGCGACGTGGTTTTTTTTCTCAATCGGCGCGGCACGGCCAGCTATGTGGGTTGCGCCGATTGTGGCAATATTTTAAAATGTCCGCATTGCAAACTTTCCTTAACTTATCATCAAGATAAAAATATTTTAAGCTGTCATTACTGTAAATTTTCCGAGCCCATGCCGTCTGTTTGTAAAAATTGCCGCGGCGTGAATGTGGCCGCGCATGGCGCCGGCACCCAATTGGCCGAAGAATTGATAAAAAAAATTACGGCAAAAACCGGCGATTCGCGTCCGGTCATTAGAATTGACAGCGACGAAAATGAATTGGCTAAACTTAAAACGGAAGAGGATAAAATAATAATCTGCACACAACTGGCCTGGCCATACTTGGTGTGGAACAAAATAAAATTATTTGTTTTTCTGGATGCCGACGCGCCGCTGTTTATCCCCGAATATAAAATTATTGAAAATCTTTGGCAGCAGATCCGCGACGTTCAATATAAACTCCCCTCGGAATCGGGCTTCTTTATCCAAACCGGCTATCCGGAACATCTAGTCTTTAAATCATTATACGACCCGGACCTGTTTTATTCCGAACAACTGGCCGAACGCCGCGCTTTGGGCTACCCGCCATTCAAATACATGCTTAAATTGCTGGCGGGCAATCAAAAAGCTGATATAATAGAAAAAGAGGCGGAGAAAATAAAAACGGATCTTTTTCACTTGACTAAAGGCATTTCCGGGATTAAAATACTTGGTCCTTTAGAAACATCCCCATATTACTATAACGGACAATACTGGCAAGTAATCTTAGCCAAAATAGGCTATGAAAATTACAAACAAAACACCAAACTATTGCTATCGCATGTGCCGGAAAATTGGAAAGTAGACCCAAACCCAAATTCATTATTATATTTTTATTAGTGTATGATTCTAAACGTAATTACCAAACCAAATCCGCTTTTACATCAGGTTTCTAAAAATTTAACGGCTGAAGAAATAAACTCCCCGGCCACAAAGGAGTTTGTTGTCAATCTGATAGCCACTATGTACGCCAAAGACGGCGTGGGTATCGCCTCGGTGCAAGTCGGCAACCCAATTCAACTGTGCGTAATCGCCAAAAATTTTACGCCGGATAAAACGGCTGATCTTATTTTAATTAACCCCATGTTTGAAAAGGCTTCGGTTTTGCGGGAATGGGACGAGGAGGGCTGTTTGTCTGTGCCAAACATATATGGATCGGTAAGACGATACAAAAAAATAAAAGTGTCGGCTTTAAATACGGCGGGTGAAAAAATAGAATTTGTGGCCACCGATTTTTTTGCCAGAATTATTCAACACGAAATTGACCACCTAAACGGAATTTTGTTTATTGAAAAGGCAAAAAAACTTCATACTTTTGACAAAACCAAGATTTAATTATGTCTGATGCAGTAAAAACAGTTTTTTTCGGCACACAAGATTTTGCCGCCACTATTTTACAAGGGTTGCTGGATAGCGATATTGTTTCGGTTGAAATGGTTTTTACCCAGCCCGACAGAAAAACCGGACGCAAACAAATTGTGGAAGAATCACCGGTAAAAAAATTAGCTAAAAAATATAATTTAAAAATAGAACAACCGGAGTCGCTAAAAAGCTACCAACTACAAGCTATGGGCTATGAACTCGGCATCGTGGCCCAATACGGTTTAATCATCCCGAAAAAAATTATAGATTCTTTTCCCAAAGGCATGATCAATGTGCACGGCTCTCTTTTGCCAAAATACCGTGGCGCATCCCCTATCCAAGCCGCGCTGGTAAATGGCGAAACCAGTACCGGAATTACTATTATGCTTATGGATGAGCGAGTAGACCATGGCCCAATTCTATCCCAAGAAAGCATGGATATAGATCCAAATGATACTTATACCAGCCTTGCTTCCAAGATGGCTGTGGTGGGCTCTAAATTGCTCTTAAACACACTTACCAAATACCTAAGTGACGAGATTTCCCCACAAACTCAAATCCACGAACAAGCCACTTTTACCAAACTGCTTAGTAAAAACGATGGCAAAATAGATTTCAACAAACCCGCCGAAGAAATCTATAATCTTTACCGCGGACTTACCCCATGGCCGGGCATTTGGTGCGATCGTGATGGCAAACGGCTAAAGCTTTTAAAAATTGCCCTGTCCAATAAAACTTTACCCTCATCAAAAACACTAATAGAAAATAAGCGGATCTTTATCGGTTGTGGCCAAAAATCCATTGAAGTTTTGGAGTTACAATTGGAAGGAAAAGGCGTAATGGATGCCGCTACTTTCTTAAATGGATATAAGGTATGACAAAAAGAACAATCTCAATGTTTCTTGCCGCCTATTTTGGCTTAAGAGTTTTTTCTTATTTTTTCAGTCCCGGCACACCGCTGTATTTCGCTAACCCAATAAATTGGATTGTCTCAACTGGCATTCTACTCCTTACCGCCTACTTCCTACTCCTTAAAGATCAGCGCGGCTGGTTGATTATTGCTGGTGAATTAATTTTGGGCGGGGCGGGAAACTTCCTTGAAATCAAGGGCATATCATTACGCACATGTTTACTCCTAGTTTCAATAACCATTTTTATAATACAAAAAATAAAAGATAAAGAATACATAATAATTGCCAAACAAAATAAAGTTATCATCTATCTTTTATCATTTATCTTTCTTGCTGTAGGTATATCCGCCATTCACGGCTATTACTTAGGCCATGATTCAAAACTTATTTTGGGCGATACCATCCCCTATCTTTTCTTTTTATACTACTTCCCACTCAAACAGCTTTTACAATCAGAAAAATTCCGCCAGACATCATTTAGTTTCTTAATTTCAGCAATCATCGGAAATTTCATATTCACTTACTTCACTTTGGTCGGATTTTCTTCAGAAATTTTTGTTTTGCAGGATTCTTACTATCATTGGTTTAGAGATGTGGCCAGCGGAAAAATTACCGACTATGGCACCGGGTTTTTTAGAATTTTAACAAACGAACAGTTGCTGGTAGTGCCGTTATTTTTATGGATTTCTGCGAAACGGATTAGCGAGCGTGGAAAATATATTCTCAAGGTATGTAGCGCCGCACTTTTGGCAATTCTTACTATAAACATCACTAGAATTTATCTGGTAGCTCTAGCCGTTGGAATTTTATCTCTATTTTCTTTAAAAAACTGGAAACGCTGGCTAGCCTACTCGGCCGGCGCGCTTATTTTTTTTGTCATGGCTTTCACGCTTACCCATTTGGCCGCTACCAAAGGAAAAAGTTTGGGCTGGGAATATTTGGGTCTGCGATTGCAGAGCATTGCCATGCCCCAAACAGAAGAAAGTTCGCTTAGCCGTTTACTGCTACTGCCAAAAATTTTAGAAAAAATAAAACTCCATCCTCTGTTGGGCAATGGCTTGGGAGATGCGGTTACCGTTTATAGTCCGGTTTTTAAAGCAAACATAACCACACCGCATTTTGATTGGGGCTACCTAGAAATAGCCGCGGAAATTGGTCTTGTTGGTCTGCTTGCATGGCTATCGCTTATAGCTTATTGCATATGGCTTATGAAAAAAAACAAGGCCGTTCTCGCGGCTATTGTCGGGTTGTTGGTTATAAATATTACTTCGCCGGCGCTGTTTCATGTGCTGGGAGTAATTCTTATTACTTATATACTAGCCTCTTCACTCGCTCAAAAGTCCCAGCTTAATTAACCGCATACGAATCGCTCCGGTTTTGCGGCCGAAAGTTTTTGACAGTTCTTCTGTACTCATATCATTGGCAAAAAATTGACGCAATTCTTCGTCTTGGCCTTCAGTCCATGGCCGAAACGCATTTGGATGCTTCTCTCTAATTTTATCAAAGCCATGGCCTTTCTGTTTTTTTGGTTTAGTTATTTTTTCCACTTCGGTGTAAGTAACATCGTTTGATACAATATTTCCCCCACACGCTTTCACAAAATTATCATGCATTTTTTGTAATTCATCGGGCAAAATTTGCGCAAACGCCGTTAACGCCGCTTCCGAACTAGCGCGAAACGCATTATCTTCTTTTAACACTTCCGGATGTACCTGAAACGCCCTCTCGTTCCAACCCAACAAATGCAATCCAGCCAACCGCCGCACGCGCGAGAGCGCCACATAACCTTGCCCAAACTCAAACACCTCGCTTAAATCCACCACCGCTTCATCCAAACTCATGCCCTGGCTTTTGTGCACAGTAATCGCCCAGGCCAAACGCAGGGGCAATTGTGAAATCTTGGCGCGCGATTTGCCGTTCTCATCCACACTCCAATCCATTTTTTCCACGGTAATTTTTCGTCCATCATGAGTGCGAATAATCGGCAAACCAACATAACTATCAAAGCCTTCCACTGTGCCCAATGTGCCATTAACAAATCCTTCTTTGGGATTATTTTTGGTAAACATCACTTTGGCTCCCACTTTTAAAATTAAATTATACGGAGATAAACAGCCTCTCTGCAAAGTGGCTACCAGCCCCGGAGAACCTTTGGAAGACATGGTAAAAGTTACCGGATGGCCGGAAAAAGTTTCCAACATAGCGTCGTTGGTACGATCTACATTTAGATTATGAGTATAAAGTTTGACAGCTTTGTCCGGCGCCGTATCGGTTGTTACTTTTCTTGTCTCAATTTGCGACAAATGATCATCATTAAAATTATTACACCGAATAGCGGAGAGTAGTTTCAAAAAATTATTATCATCCTGACGATGCTGTTCGGTGAGATAACAAACCAGCGGGTTTGTTCTTTTCCAAGCCGGAGAATCATAGGCAAAACGCACTTTAGGAATTTCCAACATTGAAGTCTGCGGATTATTATTTGTTCCCGACTTTACAATCGGCGGCAGTTGAAAAAAATCCCCGACCAAAATAACTTGCAATCCGCCAAAAGCGTCATTGTTTTGGCGAATAGCGCGGCACACTGCTTCGGCCATAGCAAAAGTTTCCGGCCCCAACATAGACACTTCGTCTATCACCAGCACTTTGGCTCTCTTTATTCTTTTGGTTAGGTATTCTGTAGTAGAAATTTTGTCTAGTGTGTATCTATCCAAATATGTGCGGATGCCAATTCCGCTCCAGGAATGAATAGTGGATCCGCCAATATGCGTGGCCGCGATGCCTGTGGAAGCGGTTATGGACGGCTCTATGCCCCGCGCGCGCAAATACGCCGCGTACTGGTTGATAGTATGCGTCTTGCCTGCTCCGGGTTCGCCAGTTAAAAAAACATTGGCGCCGGTTTTAAGTATGGCTAGCGCTTCTTCTTGAGTCATGTGAACAATAATTTTTAAATTTTTAATTTTATAATTTTTAACTTTTCTTGTCTGGACAACATTTTTATTTTACTCTCCGCCTTGGAAGCGATGGAACGATTACGAAATTTTTTGGAATAAACCAATTTTACAGGTCTGCGGCCACGAGTATATTTTGCGCCGAGCTTGGAAGTGTTGTGCTCTTTTACCCGGCGGACTAAATCTTTGGCAATACCTGTATACAACGTTTTGTCCGCGCATTTTAGGATGTAGAGATGGTACATATACATCCAATTATACCAAAAACTCTACGGTGTAGTCGAACTTGCCGCATTCCACCAGCTTACTAACGGCTCGGCTATGTAATCAACATTTATAAAATTAGCCGCAGACATATTTTTCTTTTGTAAAACTGGGTGCGAACAATCTCCACAGCCGGCTTCCACGCCGACAGATAAATTGATAAAACTTACATTGTCCAAATTT
>JBBUEJ010000075.1:0-1663 GCA_038056955.1 Patescibacteria group bacterium | reverse complement strand
CGGAAGAAATTCTTTTACATGCCGTTTCCAGAATGTTGCCAAAAAATAAAATGCGCACACCAAGACTATTACGCATATCATTCAAAAAATAATTAGATTATGCCAACAAAGATTGCTCAGAAGAAAGAAAAAGTAGCCGTAGAATCCATGCGTTCTGTCGGACGACGCAAAACCGCGGCCGCGCGCGTGCGTTTAACACCCGGCACAGGCAAGATTATTGTTAATGGAAAAGATTTTAAAGTATATTTCCCTTATTTTGAATGGCAAAATATTATCATGGCTCCGCTTACAGCCGTAGGTAAAGAAAAAACTTTTGATATTTCCGTAAAGATTGTCGGCGGCGGCCAAAAAGGACAAGCCGTAGCCGTGCAGCTGGGCATTGCCCGCGCCTTGGTGGTTTGGAATAACGAATTAAAGAAATCACTCAAAACTCAAGGTTATTTAACCCGCGACGCCAGAGTAAAGGAAAGAAAGAAGCCGGGTCTCAAACGCGCCAGACGCGCTCCGCAGTGGAGTAAACGTTAAAATATTACTTCAACCCGCTCAACGCATATGCGCCTGAGCGGGTTTTGCTTTTTGGGCTTATTAGAGTAAAATAGAGTCATTATGTCCTCATACACGGTCGCCCAAAACACCTCTTTTCTCACTGTTGCCTCTGTCCTGCAAAAGGTAATTTCTTTTTTTTATTTTATTTTCGTGGCCAGAATAATACAAGTGGAAAATACGGGCGTGTATTTTTTTGCCATTAGTTTTACCACCATTTTCACGGTCGTGGCCGATTTTGGATTGGGACCGGTTCTCACCAGAGAAGCTTCTCGTTTTCCGGACAGATCCGAAAGTTATTTCAACACCGTATTTTGGACAAAAATTATTTTTGGCGCGGCGGCGTATTCGTTGGTAGTTTTGCTGGCCAATGTTCTAAAATATCCGGAAACTACCAAATTGCTTATTTATGTTTCCGGCATAACCATGTTTTTTGACAGTCTGGCGGGTTCTTTTAACAGCATTTTCCGCGCCAAGAAAAACTTAATCTACGAATCCGCGGGTATTATCGGCTCGCAATTCATCACTTTGCTTATCGGTACCTTTGCTTTGCTCAACCATTGGTCTTTGGTTTGGCTTATTCTAGCCTACACCATTCCCAGTTTTTTAAATTTAATTTATATCAGCGGTTTCCTAAAAAAAGTTTATGGCATTGGCGTTCGTTTTGTCTGGAACGCTCAAATTTTCAAAATTTTTATTGCCATCGCCTTGCCGTTCGCTCTGGCGGGAATTATCGGGCGGTTATATTCTTACAGCGATTCACTCTTAATGTCCAAACTGCTCTCGGCCAAAGAGCTGGGGTGGTGGAGCGTGCCGTACAAAATTACCTTTGCCTTCCAGTTTATTCCCGTGGCTTTGTCAGCCAGTGTTTACCCCGTATTCAGCGGTTTATTTCTCACCAACAAAACAGCCATCGGCCCATTGTTTGAAAAGTCATGGCGTTATTTGTTTGTCATTATATTTCCGGTTGCTTTTGGCCTGATGGCTGTGGCCGATCCGGTGGTGCGGCAGGTGTTTGGCAAGCAATTCGCGCCTTCTGTCGCGCCCTTGCGAATACTGCTCGTCAGTCTTATTTTTGGATTTTTATCCTTTATCACCGGCGCTTTGCTCAACGCTACCA
>JBBUEJ010000074.1:0-5350 GCA_038056955.1 Patescibacteria group bacterium | reverse complement strand
GAACAAGACAAATGTACAATGTGGATCTTTCCTGCGGAAAATGCGGAACCCACATCTCACAGTTGCCTTTTGAGCCAAAGGGTGATCGCCCGGTTTATTGCTTTGATTGCAATAAAACCTATCGCCAAGACAGACCAGCTGGCGGCGACAGAGGCGCCCGCGCTCCAAGACAAATGTACAGCGTCAATGTAAATTGCGCTCAGTGCGGAACCCAGATCACGGAATTACCATTCCAGCCATCTGGCGACAAGCCGGTTTACTGCCGAGATTGCATGCAAGCTCGCAGAAACGGTTAATCTAAACTCAAAACAAAATATCGCCTCGAAAGGGGCGGTATTTTGTTTATCTTGAAGTTTTCTGTTATTTTTGGTATCGTTTGTTTGTTATGTCTGTAAAACAAAATAAAAAAATAAAAGTGCTGGTAGCAATGTCAGGCGGCGTTGATTCTTCGGTGGCCGCGGCTCTTTTGGTTGCCCAAGGCTACGATGTGACCGGCGCTTTTATGGTGAACTACGAGGACGAGATTACGCGGATTAGAGGTGGGGATTACGCGGATTCGAAATGCTGGACAGGGGATTATCAGGACGCTCTGCGGGTGGCGGCCAAATTGGGCATACCGCTTTTGCGTTTAAATTTTGTCAAAGAATATAAAAAAACAGTTTTGGATTATATGTACGATGAATACCGGAAAGGCAGAACGCCGAATCCGGATGTTTTGTGCAATAAATTTGTTAAATTCGGTTCATGGTTGGATAAAGCCAAAGAAATGGGTTTTGATAAATTAGCTACAGGGCATTATGCCCGCCTTCGCTTCGTTTCGGCGAGGCAAGCCCGCCTGCTTGTTTCGAAGGACGCCAACAAAGACCAGACATATTTTTTACATCAGCTGGATCAGGAACAATTAAAACATGTTTTGTTTCCAATTGGCGACTATCTGAAGTCTGAAGTCCGAAGTCTGGCGCGCAAATTCAATTTGTCAAATGCTGACAAAGAAGAAAGCATGGGAATTTGTTTTGTGGGCGAAGTGCCGATGAAAGAATTTTTATTGAAAAAAATTAAATCCAAACCAGGAAAAATTATATTGTCCCCCTCTGCCCGAGAGGGGGTTAGGGGGAGTGGGAGCGGCGGGGCAATAGGCGAGCACGATGGTCTGCCTTTTTATACTATTGGACAACGTATTGGTTTAGAAATTAGAAATTTGAAATTAGAAATTAGGCGCAAAGATAAAGAGAGCCAGCCCTTGTATGTGATTGATAAAAATTTAAAAACCAATGAGCTTGTGGTTGGTTTTGGTAACGACCAGTTGTTATATAAAAAAGAAATAGCGGCAGCGGATGTAAATTGGATAAGCGGCCAACCGCCCAAATTTCCCTTAAATTGCGAGGCGCGCTTGCGGCACAGACAACCATTACAAAAGTGCATTGTGTATTCCCCGCTTGGGCGGGGTAGGGGTGGGTTGGCGGTAAAATTTTTCAAATCGCAACGCGCCGTTACTCCCGGACAATTCGTGGTGTTTTATAAAAATGGCGAATGTCTGGGCGGCGGTGTGATTGTATAGCGCTAAATTAACTAAATAAAAAAGGGGCCGAAGCCCCTTACTGCGTTGTGTGTAGATTGCGCATAGCGCGAGCTATGCACTGCGGGACAGTCAATCCCAGCCAAATTCGCTTATTTTAGCGAGTTCAGCCCTTTTTCACACAGACTTGTGAGTATCCTTTCTTCTGGCGAAGCGTTGAATATATCACAATAAAACAATTATATCATACCTATTGAATTTTGTCAAGGGGGGTGATAGAATTCATACATTCTTACAAAATCCCTCCCCTATTAGGGGAGGGGCAGGGGGTGGGGTATTAAGTTAATATTCCTCCTTCCGCATACCCCCACCTCTGTCCTCCCCCTAAAATGGGGAGGAAACAACTAAAGAATTATGCTCACTTCCCAAGAACTCCGCCAAAAATATTTGGATTTTTTCAAGTCAAAAGGGCACACCATTATCCCTTCGGCTTCTTTAATTCCGGAAAATGATCCCACCGTATTGTTTACCACGGCCGGCATGCATCCTTTGGTGCCTTATCTATTGGGCGAAAAACATCCCGGCGGCAAGCGGGTGACCAGCGCGCAAAAATGCGTCCGCACTGGTGATATAGACGAAGTGGGCGACAACCGCCATCTTACTTTTTTTGAAATGATGGGCAATTGGTCTTTTGGTGACTACTTTAAAAAAGAAGCGATTACTTGGAGCTGGGAATTTTTGACCGGCGTCGAATGGCTGAATTTAGACCCCAAAAAATTGGCCGTGTCTGTTTTTGCCGGTGACGCGGACGCTCCAAAAGACGAAGAGTCTGCCAAGATTTGGCAGTCGCTTGGTGTCCCGGAAAATAGAATAGGATATTTACCGAAAAAAAATAACTGGTGGGGTCCGGCCGGCCAAACCGGTCCATGCGGTCCGGATACCGAAATGTTTTTTTGGCGAGGGGAAACTGAATTCCCTCCGGAACAAAGCAATCCGGCCAGCGACGAAGACAATTGGCTGGAAATTTGGAACGACGTCTTCATGCAGTACAACAAAATTCGGACTTCAGACTCCGGACTTCAGACTTCAGACCAAGATGAAGGCGAGTACAAATTTGCACCGCTTAAACAAACCAATGTGGATACTGGCATGGGTTTGGAACGTACGCTGGTAGTCCTAAACGTCTATGCCGATGTTTTTCAGATAGATACGCTCTGGCCAATTATCCAAAAAATTGAAGAGATTTCCGGACGCGAATATATAGAAAGTTTGGAGGTTACCCGGTCTATGCGTATTATTGCCGACCATTTGCGTACCGTCACCATGATTATGAGTGAAGACAGAGCTGTTGCTCCAAGCAACGTGGATCAGGGGTACGTTGTCCGCCGATTAATTCGTCGCGCCGTGCGTCAGGGCCGCGCTTTAGGCATCAAAGAAAATTTCTGTAGTTTAATTTCAGAAGAAGTGATTAAGATTTTTAACCCCTCCCTTTATCCCTCCCCTAAAAGGGGAGGGGCGGGGGGCGGGGTTTATCCGGTAGTAGAAAAAAACAAAGAATTTGTGCTCACCGAAATGGCCAAAGAAGAAAGTAAGTTTAGAAATACCATTGAACAAGGTCTAAAAGAGCTGGATAAATTAATGCTAAAAAAACAAGTTATTACCGGAGAGGATGCTTTTAATTTATACCAGTCATACGGATTTCCGTTGGAATTAACAAAAGAAATTGTGGGGCAGCTTTTACGCGACGAAGATTTATTCTGGGAAGAAATGAAAAAACATCAAGACCTGTCTCGAGTCGGCGCGGAGCAAAAGTTTAAAGGCGGGTTGGCCGACACCAGCGTCATGTCCACCAAGTACCACACCGCCACTCATTTGTTGCACGCAGTTTTGCGAAAGGTGTTGGGTCAGCACGCCGAACAGCGGGGTAGCAACATTACCGCCGAACGTTTGCGTTTTGATTTTGCTCACCCCGAAAAAATGACCGATGAACAAAAAAAAGAAGTGGAAGATTTGATAAATTACGCTATTGGCCAGGATTACCATGTTTCGTTCGCGGAAATGTCCGTGGCCGAAGCCAAAGCCAAAGGCGCTATGGGGTTATTTGAAGATAAATACGAATCCAGAGTAAAAGTTTATACCATCGGCGACCCGGAAGCGCCAGCTGACGCGCATATCAACTCCCTTACTTTCAGCCGGGAAATTTGCGGCGGCCCTCACGTGGAACACACCGGTCAGCTAGCCGGTAAATTTAAAATTTTAAAGGAAGAAGCGGTCAGCTCCGGCATCCGAAGAATAAAAGCGATTTTGGAATAGATAGAAAAAAGCCCCACACCTTTACGGATACGGGGCTTTTGTGGGTTGCTCCTTTTTTTATCTTCGTCATTGTTCAAATCGGCTGTAGTAGAAATAATAGAGCTTGGCTTTGGTGATGGCCCGGTCAATCCGGCCCGCATCCCACTTGGCATAATGTTCCAGAAGCAGACGAGCGGCATTTTCGGACATTCCGCCCAAAAAAACCATAGCTATACCAATATCATCAAAGCGTTCGCTGACCAGCAGCCACATTATCAGGCCCGGGTGCAAAGGTTTTTCTTCCAGCAGGATGTAGCCGATCTTTGCCGGAAAATGGCGATTTTCTTTAATGAACTTCCGGAGCTCTTCAGTTTCATTAGGAGTTAACACTTCTTTTACATCCATTTTTTTCTCCACCAGCTACCTCTTTTCCTGTTATTCTCCTTGTTAAGGAGGAGGCTTGTATCAAAACACGATTTAAACAATTTGTCAAAATTGGCAGAAAGAAGTAAAATAATTAAAGGAGTCCCGATTTTGCTTCGTGCAAAATCGAGGATCCGCGATTTTGGCAACGGCCAAAATCGGGATAAAATATTAAACATGATTAAAAAAACTATTTTATATTTTTGGTCCGTGCGCCATCAGTTCGCGCGTTATTTTGTTATTGGGATAGGAGCGGTAGTTTTGGATGTGGGCAGTCTTTATTTATTAAAAGAATATTTGCATTTTCGTCCGGTGGTGGCGGTGGTAGTCAACGGTCTATTTATTTTGAATTATGTTTTTTTCTTAAACAAATATTGGGCGTTCAAGTCCACCGGCATCACCCACAAACAAATGATCAGATTTTTTATTTTGGCAGGTATGAATTATGTTATTGCCGTGGTTTGGATGTATATTTTTAATCATAAATTGGACTTTAATTATCTTTTGGTAAGGATTGCCAACATCGCCTTGTCTGTAGCCTGGAACTTCTTATTATACAAATATTGGGTTTATAAACATGAGGAGACGGTAATTTTGGCTAGTTAAAGCGTACTTGTCATGTTGTCATTCCGACCGAAGTGGAGGAATCCCTTTCGTCTGGTATAAGGGATCTCTCGACTGCGCTCGAGATGACAGATGCCCCTTGACTAAATTCAAGTTTTAGGTTAATATATATCAGTCATTAATTTTCTAACAAATGGCTAACAATAAAGACATCATAGAGGTAAAAGGCGTTATAGAGGAGTTATTACCGGCTACGACTTTTAGGGTAAAGCTGGAAAGCGGGCAAATGATTATCGCTCACTTATCCGGAAAGATCAGAATGAATAAGATAAGAATGAGTATTGGCGATAGCGTAAAAGTAGAAATGACGCCATACGACTTGACAAAAGGCAGAATAACGTATAGATTTTAAACTAGACTTTAGACTTCAGACTCTGGACTTCAGTCACCAACAACTGGCCGAAGGCCGAAGTCTGATAGCCGAAGTCAGGCTAAAAGAGTATCAATCATTGCGGTGTAGCTGGATCGTAGTTATACAACGTCTAAATGTCCGTA
>JBBUEJ010000073.1:0-1097 GCA_038056955.1 Patescibacteria group bacterium | reverse complement strand
ACATTACCGATTACATAATGCCATCGTCAAAAAGATTGTATAAATATTCATTACCTGGAATGTTTTTTGGAAAAATTGCTGAATTTTTTAAAATAAGAACAAAAACCCAAACTGGAAATATTGTTGCTGCTCGCTATCAGCATAAAGCGTTGCAAAAAAAAATTGTGGGAATATGGAATTTTTTATGCAGAAAAGCAGTAAATAATTTGCCGCTACACATCCTTCGCCCCCACTTCGCCAAGGCTACGAGGGGCACAGTAAAGCTACGGAGTGCAAAGCAAAGAAAAACTTGCTTGTCCGCCGAAGCCTTGGCGCAGGCGGAAAATCGTCCCCCAGTAGTAGTCCGGCTAAGGCGGACACTACGGGGCATGCTTTCCGCTCCGGTTCCCGCCTTCACTCAAGAGTTTCGGTCGGGCAGGCAAGGCGAGGCGGGCGGAAGGGGGGTGTGGGGGGAATTCCGCCCGCCGACCTGCCCGCCGAAGTTTCAACGCAGGCGGGGCCCAGCGATTTCCGTTCGGATATTTTCAAACAGACACCGCCAGTGAAATCATCAAGTAAATAAGGGATAATTTTGACCCGACAGGTGAGACATTCAAACCTTTGGACTTATTTGTTTGAAAGAGCTAACATATTTTTAGTTCGCAAACCTTGTAGAATGGAGGGGTTTTATATGCAGTTACCTGATGGCAAAGATGGAACTTTGTATGCTTGTGCGGCGGAGACATTCTTGATATAAGAACGTTGGAAAACGGCAGGAAGGTATTCAAGTGTAATAAGGGCAATGATGAAGGCCATCAAGAACTTCTTGAGTGTGTAATATGCCATTTGCCCAAAACAATTTGGGCTGATTACGGCACTATATGCGGCGGATGTGGATTGAGGTTTCTGGCAGGCGAGCTGACCCTCACAGAGGAGCAAAAAGCGGGTATTAAGAAGTGGACGGTTACTGTCTGAGTGTGGGGTACTCAAAACGAGCATCCTTCTCCGCCAAGTTTCAGAATTCGGATGTTGGGCGAGAAGAATTTTGACAAAAACAAGGCTTGCAGAAATGCGAGCCTTTTTATGGAGATTTTCTTCTTATCATAAAGAACATGATA
>JBBUEJ010000072.1:0-4438 GCA_038056955.1 Patescibacteria group bacterium | reverse complement strand
TGGCCGAACTGGCTTTAGAAAGATTAACTTCAGAAGAAGCAACTATCCAGTGAATCAATTATTCTATTGTGGTTGAGCCGAGCCACCTTTTGTTTTTCAGCTCACAACAATTATGTTTTCTAGTCACAATAAAAGCAGTAATATTTTAGAGAAAAAGAAGCAGGAAGTTATTGAAAACTATCGCCAGAATGCGCTGATCCGTAAGAGCTGGGTAGAGAAAAATAAGTATTACTATGATTATATAGCCAGAATTTTAAGATTGATTGTAGAGCCGCATCAAAAGGTATTATTAATGAAAAGCGATTTGGGCGATTTTTTGGGAGCGGTTGAACCCACCTTCGGCCTGGGCTTGGATTATTGCCAAGAGTTGGTTGATCTGGCTCAAAAGAGATATCCTCGGTTTGTTTTCCGGAGTGCCGATTTTGAAAACCTGGAACTTAACGAATGTTTTGATTATGTGCTAGTGGTAAATCTTCTGGATGACATCGTTGATGTCTGTAAACATTTTAAGGAACTGCATAAGCTAACTGATGAGCGCACCCGGATTGTTATTGTTAACCACAATTATTTATGGTATCCACTTTTGAAATTGGGGGAGAGATTGGGTTTAAAAATGAAACAGCCGGCCTTAAACTGGCTTTCTTTGGACGATGTTAAAAACCTGCTTTATTTAGCCGGCTTTGAAGTGGTCAAGGGTTCGCGCTTCATACTTTTCCCCAAGTATATTCCTGTACTTAGCTGGGTACTAAATCGAATTGCGGCTAATCTGCCTTTTGTTAACAAGCTGTGTTTTTTGCAAGTTTCTATTGCCAAAAAGATACCATTGGCTTTACCCTTGAACGCATATTCCGTAAGTGTAGTATCGCCTTGCCGCAATGAACAGGGCAATATTGAGGGTATAGTGACCCGGATTCCCGAGATGGGCAAATGGACAGAGTTGATTTTAGTAGATGATAAGTCTACTGACGACACTAAAGAAGAAATTAAAAGATTCATGAAAAAATTTCCCCAAAAAAGAATCAAGTTGGTTGAAGGACCTGGGATAAATAAAGCCCGAGCGGTATGGGCAGGTTTTGCCCAGGCCGAAGGTGATATTTTAATGATTCTTGACGGTGATCTTACGGTTCTTCCAGAAGAATTGCCTTATTTTTATAACGCCATTGCCAGCCAGCGGGGAGAATTTATAAATGGTTCTCGCATGATGTATCAAATGGAAAAAGATGCCATGAGGCCGTTTAATGTTGTTGGCAATAAATTTTTTAGTTTAGTTTTTTCCTATTTATTGGATCGGACTGTAAAAGATACCCTGTGCGGCACTAAAGCGTTTTTCCGCAAGGATTACAAACGGATGCAGAAGTTTTTTGGTGGGTGGGGGGTTGAGGACCGTTGGGGTGACTACGAGCTGCTTTTTAGTGCCTCGCGGATAAATTTAAAGATAGTTGATCTGCCGGTGCATTATGTTAGTCGTACCTACGGCGAAACCAAAATGAAAAGGCGTTTGTATAATGCTTCAATCATGCTAAAAATGTGTTGGGCCGCGTTTAAAAAGTTTAAATATGTTTGATCAGCGCAAATTAAGTGAGATTGAGCATGGGGCTAAAATTGTTGATCGCGCCGAAAGATTTTGGGGGCATAGCAAGAAAGCGGGTCGACAGAGGATTCTAAGAAGAATTAAATTAATGGTTGAATGGGGTGCTATCAATAACGCCAGCAGGGTTTTGGAGATTGGCGCCGGGACGGGTGAATTTACCCGATATCTAGCCGAGAGTGGAGCGCAAATCACGGCTGTTGATATTTCTCCAGATTTATTGGCTGTGGCAAGGAAAAAATTAGATGGTTGCCGGAATGTTCAGTTTATTGTTGGTGATGCCGAAGAATTAGGCGCCCTGCCGGATAATTATTTTACCAACATTGTCGGTAATGCTATTTTGCACCATCTTGATTGCGCCAAGGCCCTGCGAACGTGTTGGAGCAAACTTTGGGAGGACGGTTCTGTCTTTTTTACCGAGCCAAACATGTTAAATCCTCAAATAGCTTTGCAAAAGACCATTCCTTGGTTAAAAAAACTAGCGGGTGATTCGCCCGATGAAACTGCTTTTTTCCGTTGGCAAATTAAAAAAGTTTTAAAGCAGGTTGGTTATCGCGATATCATTGTGAGGAATTTTGATTTTCTGCATCCGTTTCTGCCGGATTCCTTGGCTGATGTTTTAAATATGCCGCTCCGGGTTTTAGAATTTGTGCCCCTGGTAAGGGAATTTTCAGGCTCTTTATTAATCTATGCTAAAAAAGGGTAAATTACGTTTGGTTCTGGCTGCCTGTCGAGAGCACTGTATTTTGGTTATAATTCTGTGCTTGGCTTTTATAGTCCGCTGGTATGGAATTTATTTTGACTACCCCGGAGTTAACTTTGTCTCGGACGAGGTCCATAATATTTCCTTTATCTTGAAGGTTATAGAATCCAAAAGTCTGGATGTGCCTGTTTTGATTTATCCAGCCCTGCTTTCTTTTTTATATTTGCCGGCGGTTATTTTAAAGATCGGTTTTACCGCTCTTAAGGAAGGGCTTTTGAACGTTGATGCCCTAAAGGATTATTTTATTGTCGAGGGTATGGGTCGGTTGTACATTATTGGGCGATGGTACTCGGTTTTTTTTGGAACTGCGACAGTGTTTTTAATATACCGGGCCTACGGCTTGATTTTTAGAAATCGTGTTAGCGCCCTGGCCGCATCATCAGCGTGGGCTTTCAGCCTGGTGCCTGTTTATTTGTCTCATTGGGGCAAGGTGCATAGCGCCTTAATTTTTTTTGTGGTGCTATCTTTTTATTTTGCTCTTAAGTTTGAAAAGACTAAAAGTTTGAGTCCTTTTTATTTTTCAGTTGTTGCCGCCGCGGCCGCGTTTTCAGTGCATTATGCCGGCATAATGGCTGGGATTTTTCCGGCCCTGGCTTTGGTGACGAATCGGCGTATTTTGAACAACGGTTCTGCTCTAGTGGCTGCTGCCACTTACGGTGTTATAGCCGCTTTCTTTTATCTGGTTAACTTTAGGGGGATTATAGAAATGGTTAAAAGTGTGTGGGCTGGTTATTATGGCGCTAATGAGTATGTTAGCTTGTATGCGGTGGGAGCGGCAGAAAGGTTCTATTATGTTTTTAGAGATACCTTTCGGCTGGAGCCGGTCTGGATTTTGCTTTTTGGCCTAATTTTTGCTTTTAACTTTGTCTCTTTTTTTAAGGATCGACTTAGACGTTATCTTCTGGCTGGCCTCGGAGCCAATTATTTGTTGATGGTAAGTTTTATTACTGCCCCGGGGGTTTCTCGCCATTTAGCTACTTTTTTAGCGCTAACCATTCCTTTCGCCGCGGGTTTTGTGGCGGAATGGTTGCTATCTAAGAATGTTAGGGCGAAAATTGCTTTGATGGTGGTTGCCGGGTTGATTGTGCCCAGCGCTCTGGTAAGCCTCAAGTGGCTGTCGTTGCTTGATTCCCACACTCGTTTAGAGGCGAAGGCCTGGTTGTTAAATAATATCAAGAAGGAAGAGATTGTTTATTCATTTGATAACTATCTGGATGTGCCGCTTTCTTATGAAGCGGCGAGGTGGCAGCAGCAAGCTAATGGAGTTTATGATTCTGCAAAAATTAATTATATAGTCAAGAACAAAGATCGCTTTCGTTATAGAGGCATTAATCTTTTCTACGATCTTTACGAAGAACGATACGAATACTTGGGTGGTGTGGGCACTGGATATGTTGTTTTACATTATTGGCGGGCTGATGAAAAGCAAAGGCTGATAACGGCACTGACCCGCTATCATGACATCAGTTTGCTCAAGAGTTTTTATCCCACCGCGGATTTCAATAAGGCCGCGGCGGGTATCCATGATTACATTAATAATCCCACAGATTGGAAAACGGTGTTTCTACTCGAAAAAGGCGGGCCGTTTGTTGAAATCTATAAAGTCGGCAAGAAAATTTAAATCCCCGAGGTTTGACCTCGGATGTTTAGATCAACATAGACGGCCCCGAAGACTGGCACTTGGCCGAACTGGCCTTGGAGAAACTGCAATGTGAAAAACTCCAAGACTCACTCTCTGCATAGGTCAAAATGTCCAACACCGAGTGTTGGACAATGTGGAGCAGCAATTTATAATAAGCCAGTTGATTATTTCCTAAAATGACCAAAGCATTAAATAAATTTGTTGTTGCTAAAAAAGATATTGTAGCCCCTCAAGAAATTATGGTTGAGAAGGGTGATATTGGTGTTATAAAATCGGAAGACAAAAACCATGCATCCGTCTTTTTTATTCGGATTTGGAAACAGGTTGAATTAAACACAAACGATTTTGAAATTGTAGATGTTAGAAAAACAGGAGATGGATTTTCTAAAAAAATCTGTAATGTCTGTCATAAACTCAAAAGGACCAAGGAATTTGCTAAAAATCA
>JBBUEJ010000071.1:0-4266 GCA_038056955.1 Patescibacteria group bacterium | reverse complement strand
GCTGAATGCGCCGGAATATCTATGTGACTGGGAATTTCAAACGGTTCCATGCACGGATTGCGAATGTAAGTATTTTTATCAAAATTAGTATCGTGAATATTTTTGCCATAACAATTTGGCCAGCCAAAATTTAAAATATCTTTAGCGCTGGTGTCTATAATATTAATTTCATCCGGTGGCAAATCATCGCCCAACAAATCTCTGCCCATTTCGGTGGCCCACATCTTGCCGTTATTTTTATTCCAAACAAAGAAAACACTGTTGCGCAACCCTCCGGCAACTTCTTTAAAATCCGTACCGTCTTTTTTCAAAGACCAAATAGAAGCGCGGTGCGCGTCCTCTTCGTGGCAGACATTACAGGTGGAACCAATGGACACATATAACCGGCCGTCCGGTCCAAAACCGATGGTGCGACTGTAATGATTTCCTCCTCCCGGTAAATCAATAATTTTTTGGAGTGGCCCGGCGCCGTTTGGCGTAATTGTTGTTTTGGAAATTTTGGTTTCTTCGGCAATATACAAAACATTCTTGTCCTGTGGATCAAAGGCCAAACCGTGCGGATGCTTTAATCCACTTAAAACCGTTTCTTGCTTTTCTAAACGTCCGTCTTTAATCGTGAGTTTAGCAATTTTTCCCTCATTGATTTGACTAACCCACAGATTGCCATCTTTATCAAACACCAACACCCGCGCGCCGGGTAAATTTTTAGCAAAAATTGAAATAGAAAAACCGTCGGGCATTTTGAGTCCGGGTACACTTGACTTAGGTTTAATTGTTGTAGTTGGTGAAGTTGTTTGATTGGTAATATCCTCGGCAGGAGGAAAAAACGCCGGCCCAGCACCACGAAAATTATTATAATAAAAAACGCCGACCCAGGCCAATCCGGCTAGAATTAAAATTAAAATGATTGTAAAGATTATTTTTTTTCTAATCATATTTTAAATAATTATAATAATTTTTGTAAATAATTTATGTCCTCGGATGGTTTTTCTTCCATTCAATGATTTTGCCTGCGCGGCATTCCATTTTATCAGCCTTACGGATAAACTGGCGATTTTTCTTGGGATAAATTTGTTTGTGCGGAGCAAAATCAACGGCTTCGGCCACTGCATGCAAATCTTTTTCGGCAGTTACCCATTTGGCGCCAAGCGTTTGCAGATTAAAAGGTCTGGACGAATAACTTACCATTAATTTTTTGCCGTCGCTGTTTCTAAAATATTCATGAAAATAAGACAAAGCCAGCTCGCGGATGGTTTTGTATACCGGATCGCGAAATCTTAGCGTGGAGTGATTGGTTTTGCTTATAGCTCCCCAATAGCCATTGCGTTTATACAAAGCTACCACATGATCATCGTCGCCTTTGGCTTTTAGATCAAGCAACAAAGGTTTTTCTCCGCGCAACCACAGCGCCATGGCCGCAAAAATCGCCCCTTCTAAACAATGCATTTTTTTCGCTTTTAAAGATCGGCGCGGCGACATATACGTCTCCCCTCTTTTTTCCCAATTCATGGGAATCTTGTCCAAAAAATCTTGAATCTTTATGGGCGTGGCCAGTTTTTTAAAAATTTTTATTTCTGATTCTGATAAACCAAACATACTACACTTTGCTATTTATCGCCGATACATAAGCGCAGTAATCACAATCTTTGCCTGCTTTGGGTATTTTGTCGGCATTCAAACATTTATGCGCGGATTTTATCGCTCCTTCCACCCAAGAATCATCACCTTTATACGCAATCAGCGTCACATCAAATTCCAGTTTGCCGTCAAAGGCCTTGCGGTCAGTCTGGCCATTGCAATAGACAAAATAGCCGGTGTCGGACACTTTGTAGCCGTTTTGGCGCAACAGCCACTGATACACTTCCATTTGCCGTTTATACCCTATCTGCCATTCTTTATTTAGTTCGGTAATGTCTTCGTCTTTGGATGTGGCTTTGTAATCCACCACAATATATTCGCCTTTGGAGTTTTGCCAAAGGTCATCTATGGCGCCAAATACCAGCAAGTTGGTCGGCTGGTGCAGATATTGAATACCAGTAAAGTTGTGCCGCCACTGGTCCAAATCTTTGTGAGCCACAGGCATGGCATCTACACCGTATTTTTCTATCAAAGGATGTTTTGTCCCAGCAGAGCGATGAATATCAAATTCCAATTTTAAAAGATGATCCACGGCCGAATTGAGGGCAAAAGGAAACCCCGGCGGCCGGCCAACACCAAGTCGGCGGTCAAAATAAAAACAGCGCGGGCAGTTTAAAAAAAGATCTATCTTTGAGCGAGAGAGTTTGAATGGGTCGGAGGATTTGGGGGTGTACATTCGGGATGTGCGTTGGGGGTTATAGTATTGGGACATAAATTTAATTATAATCTTTCTCCCTAAGGGTTTGTTCCCAACCAAATATTTTCAAAAGGATCTTTTCGTGTTCTTGAAATTTTTTCATTATTTCATCATTTAATTTTAATCTTTTAAAAGTAGTTGGATTATAAATAATAATTTCATCTTCATCACTCATCTTCTCGTCTAAATTCCAATGCGCTAGAGCATTTCTTAAAAGTTGAACAAATCTTAAAGATTCTTTTACTTTTGAATACTGTTTTAACTTTTTAAAATATGGAATTTGCTCGTAGAGTGAAATCTTTTTATCAAAATTAAAATGTGATGTTTCTATAATATAATAAAGAAAATCTGAAGCTTGTTGGTTGGTTGAAGGAAAGAAGTAAGTTCTTAGTCTCCAGCCAATGGCCCTTTCTATTACAGTTGCATCTGAAATAATAGTTCCTCTAAACCAGCTTAGCTTCTCTCTTATTATTTTCTTAGTTTCATCAATTGCTCTCATAATTATTTTTATCTAAACGAACTATAATTTAAAACCGTACCCGACTGATTATAGCTACTTATTGGAATCCGTAATAAATACTACCCCGTCTTTTAAAATTGGAGCGGCAACAGGGATGCAATCAGCCATTTGAACATCAACTAAACGTGGATTATCAATATCTTCCAATATTTTTTCTAAGGATTTAATAAATTCTGTTAATTTCATATCTTTATTATAAATACCACAATTGAAATTGAGGGTACGTGGTTCTGTCTTTAAAATCAAGATACCTATCATCATCCCACACAAGTTCTGTCAAATTTTCAAAGTCTTCATTATAGCCACGACACATAACTTTCAATCTGGAGAAAAAATTTACCCGCAGTATAATTTTTGCTAAAATCGGTGAAAGGTTTATGTCCATACTATCTTGCTCTATAAATACCCCTATCTAAAAACTCCAAATACCCCTTATCCCGCAATATTTGTAATTGCTGACGAATCTTATCTTTAAGATGCTTATTTTCCGGGTGCAACTTGCTTAATTCTTTTTCAAAGGCATAAATAGCGCCTAGTGTAAATTCTTGCTTCCCGAGACTTTCTACACATCGCATTATATCAAGCAACCAGCCTTTTGTCGTGATTTCTTTTTCTTCTCTTAAAAATAAGGTTTTTTGCCAATTTTTAATGACTTTTTCCTTATCTTCTGTTTTTCCATTTTTAATATAAAATATTTTTCCACTTTCCGGTATACCTTTAAGTAAAATATTACATCCAACCCAGCCAGCTCGTCTAGCTGTTTGCGCCAATGCTTTGCGCTTCTCAATAATTTCTGGAACAAAAAAATGTTTTGGGATGACTAAAAAATTTAAAACAGACAAATCATTTAAATCATAATTTAACAAAAAGAAATTTGGGTTATTTGTACTTTGCAATCTCTCAATCATTGTCCGATAAGCGCCATCAACAATTTTTGTTCCGACATAATCTTTTTTACTTTTTAATTCATAATCTTCTCTACAATTCGAACAAAAGAAGTCCGCGACAGGTTTATTGTTCTCATACTTATCAATCTCCAAATGCCCACAATTTGGACAATACACTTGCCTGTCAACCCAATCCTCTGTTAAAACTCTGATTTTTTGTGACTGATTTTTGTATTTATCGGCTAATTTTGTTTCAAAAAATAAATTCACATGATTTATTTTCTATGCTTAAAAAACTCAACCTGTCGCAGGCGCACAAGTGCTTCGGCTCTGGTTTTGTATGGCCCGCCCAGATTTTTGCGGGCTTTTTTGGATATTACATAATATCCTTTTTTACGTTTTACTATCATACAATTTTTAATAGCTGAACAGACCAACCCACCCCTACCCCGCCCTAGCGGGGAATTACGGAGAGGGATTCTTCGCTCCGACTCAGAATGACAATTGATGACGGGATGACAATT
>JBBUEJ010000070.1:0-1781 GCA_038056955.1 Patescibacteria group bacterium | reverse complement strand
ATGAATCAACCACCAAAAATCTTAACTTTAAATTAGGCTACGGTTTCAGTTCCGGCTCGGCCAACGGTTCCACCAAGAACATTGATTCCAACACATGGAACTTTACTTGGCCGACTTCAACAACGCCTGGTACCTTTAGCCGTAAATACACCTACGACCTAACCATTAAAGACGCTGCCGGCACTGCTGTCTCCTCCACCCAGGTTATTCTCACCAACTTCCGCAACCAATCCGTCTTCGACCAACTCACCACCTCCACCGGCAAGATCTCTACGCAAACATTTACCTACGCCACTTACGCTTCCTCCACCACCAGCACCGCCCAACTCGTCGGACCATTTAACTTCAAAGCTATCCGCTACGGTTATGGTTTCGTTGACTTAAGTAAAGATTTATCCACCAAGACTACTGAAGAAGTAACTCTATCCACCGACGGCTTCACCATATTATCCGAAGCTGCCGCCACCGCTTTAACCGGTATTACTTTGGTCACCTCCACTGCGGTCGCTTACGGCACCGAATCAACCACCACTATTGGCACCGCATATACTCTGGCTAATTTCCCGGTTGATCAATCCCGCTTCTTCGCCATTTTCAAGACCGTTTCCAGCACCGGCGTAGAAACCAAACTCGTCGAAGGCGCTGCCAATGATTACACCATTAACTACGGCACCGGCAGCACCACTTTAAATACTTCTCTGTTAGGCAACACCTTACGCTTCGTCTATTCATATGGCGGTAAGATCACCGTCACCAGCACTCACACCACCAGCGAGATATATGATTACACCCACATGAGAAAGGCGAATGTCTTCACTACTTTTGACGGATCCACTTTCGCTTCCTTCCTCCATATCCAAGTCGGTTCATCCACCGTCGGTGCCATTGAAGAATTAACCACCAAGAATGTTAACTTTAAATCCGGTTACGGCTGGTCTGCCGGAGTAGGGGCAGGATCAACTAAAAATATTGATTCCAACACCTGGAACTTTACCTGGAACGCCGCCGCCAGTACCGGTACTTTCTCCCGCCAATACACCTACGACCTAACTGTTAAAGACGCTGCCGGCACTGCCGTTTCCTCCACCCAGGTTATCTTAACCAACTTTAAAAATGTCTCGGTATTCGACCAACTCACCACCTCCACCGGTAAGATCCCAACCCAAACATTTACTTACGCCACCTACGCTTCCTCCACCACCAGCACCGCTCAACTAGTTGGACCATTTAATTTCAAAGCGATTAAATATGGTTATGGTTTCGTCGACTTAAGCAAAGACCTATCTGCCAAGACTACTGAAGAAGTAACCTTGTCCACTGATGGCTTCACCATATTATCCGAAGCATCATCAACCGCTATCACCGGTATTATTCTGGTCACCTCCACTCCGGTCGCTTACGGCGCAGAAATCTCCACCACCACTATTACCAGCTACACTCTGGTAAACCGTCCGGTCGACCAATCTCGCTTCTTCGCTATCTTCAAAACTGTGAGTACCACCGGCGTTGAAACCAAACTCGTTGAAGGCGCAGCCAATGATTACACCATCAACTACGGCACCGGCGCTGTCACTTTCAACGTTGCCCAAACCAGCAACACCCTCCGCTTTGTATATTCCTACGGCGGTCGCATCAGTATTACCGGCACTCACACCACCAGTGAAATATATGATTACACCCACGCGCAGAAAGCAAATGTCTTCACTACTTTCGACGGCACCACATACGCTTCCTTTGTCGACATCAAAGTTGGTACCACTACTATCGGCGCCATTGAAGAA
>JBBUEJ010000069.1:0-5383 GCA_038056955.1 Patescibacteria group bacterium | reverse complement strand
AAAACCAAACCAACTTCCGGAGACATAAAAAGCAACGCCGAAGTTATTCGCGATACTTTACATAATTTTGGCATAGATGTGGATATGGGAGAAGTGCGTGTTGGCCCCACCGTGACGCAGTACTCATTAAAACCAGCCAAAGGCGTAAAATTACAGCGCATCACAGCACTAAACGACAATTTAGCGCTGTCTTTGGCCGCGCACCCCATCCGCATAGAAGCGCCCATACCAGGACAGTCTTTGGTGGGCATAGAAGTGCCCAATCAAAAAGTGGCTTTGGTTACTTTGCGCGAATTATTGGAAAGTCCGGAATTTAAAAAAGCCGACAACCACAATATGATGATTGCCTTGGGCAAAGATGTGGCCGGAAAAGTTTGGTTTGCCGATTTGCTTAAAATGCCGCACTTGCTTATTGCCGGCTCCACCAACTCGGGCAAAACTGTTTGTATCAATACTGTTTTATTAAGTTTGCTTTATCAAAATACCGCCGCCACCTTGCGTATGATAATGGTTGACCCCAAACGGGTGGAACTAACAATGTACAATGGCATCCCCCACCTGCTCACTCCGGTAATCACCGATGCGGCCAAAACTGTAAATGCTTTAAAGTGGTGCATCAACGAAATGGATCGCCGCTTCACTCTTTTGGCCGACTCTGGCAAGAACAACATTGCCTCTTACAATAAAATTGCCGCTGAACCGATTCCTTATATAGTATTTGTTATAGATGAGCTGGCCGACCTAATGGCTATGGCCGCCAGCGAGGTAGAAGCCGGCATTATCCGCCTGGCGCAAATGGCGCGCGCCATAGGCATACATTTAATTGTGGCCACCCAGCGTCCAAGCATGGAGGTAATCACCGGCCTTATGAAAGCCAACATCCCGGGCCGTATCGCCTTTTCTGTTCCCTCTCTTATAGACTCGCGCACTATTTTGGATTGCGCCGGCGCGGAAAAATTACTGGGGCGCGGTGATATGTTATTTTTAACCAATGAACTTTCTCATCCAAAACGCATTCAGGGCGCGTTTGTTTCCGAAGAAGAAATGAAACGGGTAATTGATCATTTAAAAGGAGATGAACCGCCGGTCTATGACGAATCTATAGTATCCAGAAATAATAATTCCATCGGGAACGGCACCATAAATATGTTTGGCGGAGCCGGCAGTGATAATGACCCGTTGTTTGATGAAGCCAAAAAAGTGGTAATGGAATCAGGCAAAGCCAGCGCCTCGCTTTTACAGCGCCGCATGAAAGTTGGCTATGCCCGCGCCGCCAGATTATTGGACGAAATGGAAGAAGCTGGTATAGTAGGACCGGCCGATGGCGCCAAACCGCGCGAACTATTTACCGAACACATTAATCCGCTTAGTCAACATGTACGCCCCACCGAACCGGATGACATTCCAGAAGAAGAACAAACTATGGACGCGGGCGGAACGCCGGTTTTAGAAGATAAACCTTCTGAATCAGAAAATATATAATTTTGTATGGCCATTTTCTGTCACAAAAATTTAGAATCTTTACTGCGGGTGGGTGAACGCCTAAAAAAAGCGCGCGAAGCCAAAGACTTAACTCTGGATGATGTTTATACAAAAACCAGAATACCTTTAAAATATTTAGAAGCAATTGAACTTGGCCGTTTTAAAGAACTGCCTCCGGCCAAAGCGCATCGCCTGGCCTATATCCGGGAATATGCCGAGGCCTTAAATTTAAATCCGGCCAGTTTTCTTTATCAATTTTCTTGCGAATCGGATTTAACGAATTATACCCCCGCCCTCCCGCGCCGCACCCTTAAATTGTGGGCGTTTAATTCTTTATCAAATCTTTTTAGAACCGCAACAGTGGCAATTTTACTGGCAGGATTTCTGGGTTATTTAACTTGGCAAGTTAATGGCATCTTGCAGCCGCCAAAATTAACCGTCTTCACTCCGACCGATGGCTATATTTCCAGCAAGCTAACGGCGCTGGTGCAAGGCGAAACCGAAAAAGAAGTGCGGCTTACCGTAAACGGCAAAGATATAACGCCTAATGACCAGGGAAAATTTGAAATTCCGGTGGACTTGTCAAACGGCGTAAATACTATTACTATATCAGCAATAAAAAAACACGGAAAAATAACCACTATCACCAGGCATGTAATCGTAAAATCTAACATCTTGTCGGCAGGCAAGACCGAACTAAATTATTAGTATCAAATATTATATATTAAGCGTGACTTCGCTGGATGCATAATACTTAATACATAATACTTAATACATTTAAGCTATGCCCAAACAAATATCCGAGGAGGTAAAGGAGAAATTGAAGGCCGCGGAAAGCGCGATCGAACAGATTAAAAGCAGATTCGGAGACGGAGCCATAATGAAATTTGGGGAGTCTAAAATTATGCAGGTCGATGCGGTATCTACCGGCTGTTTATCGCTTGATATCGCTTTGGGCGTGGGCGGAGTGCCGCGCGGCCGAGTAATTGAAATTTACGGTCCGGAGTCCAGCGGCAAAACCACTCTGGCTCAACACATCGTAGCCGAAGTGCAAAAACTGGGCGGCATCGCCGCCTTTGTGGATGCTGAACATGCCCTTGATCCGGATTATGCCAAAAAAATCGGCGTAAAAGTAGACGAACTTTTAATCTCTCAACCTGATACCGGCGAACAAGCTCTAGAAATCGTGGAAACCCTGGTACGCTCCAACGCGGTGGATGTGATCGTTATTGATTCGGTGGCCGCCTTGGTGCCAAAAGCCGAAATCGAAGGCGATATGGGCGATTCGCATATGGGCCTGCAGGCCAGATTAATGAGCCAGGCGCTCCGAAAATTAACCGGCATCATTAGCAAATCAAAAACAGTCGTAATCTTTATCAATCAAATCAGAATGAAAATAGGCATCGTTTTCGGAAATCCGGAAACCACTACTGGCGGCAATGCTTTAAAATTTTATTCATCAATCAGAATTGAGGTCCGGCGCGCCGCCCAAATAAAACAAGGCGACAAAATTATCGGCAACCGCGTCAAAGCCAAAGTGGTAAAAAATAAAGTGGCCCCGCCTTTCCGCACTTGCGAATTTGATATTATGTACAACGAGGGCATCTCCGTTTCCGGCGATATATTAGATAACGGCGTTGTCTACAAAGTAATCAATAAATCCGGTAATTCTTATTCTTACGGAGAAGAAAAGCTGGGAGTGGGCAGAGAAACGGCCAAAAGATATTTAAAAGATAATCCTAAAACCTTAAAATCCATTTCCAAAGCGGTTTGGGAAATAGTGGAAAAAGGCGAAGCGCCAGAAGAAGAATCCGGTACTCCAGATGACAGCGTACCGCCGCCAATAGAAGAATAAACAAAAATTTAAAAATAGTCCCGATTAAATCGGGACTATTTTTTATCAAATTATTTTAATTGTCTTCACTATTATCATCGTTTCTTTTTAATCCTATTTTTTTATAATCAAAAATAAATACCAGCAACGCCAGCAAGCTTGATGCCGAAGCCAAAATATAAAGCTGTAAACCCACCGCCATTCCTACCGCGGCTACCATCCAAAGCCCGGCAGCTGTTGTTAACCCCTCCACTCTGTCTGCTTTATGCAAAATTGTTCCAGCGCCAAGAAAACCGATGCCTGTAACTACCCCCGCCGCTACTCTGGCCGTGTCCGAACCAAACGAAACTAACGAAAGAATGGTAAACAACGCGGAGCCTCCGCTCACTAAGGCGTAAGTTCTTACCCCCGCCCACCTGCCTCTTTGGTGTCTTTGCCATCCTAGTACACCGCCCAAAAACATTGCTAGCATCACGCGGAGTAATAATGATAATTCAAACATAAAAAAAATTGAAGAGTACTGGCTTATAACTATTATACCATCAGTTGACTTTTTTGTTAATTATTGATATGCTATTCCTACTTTTTACAGGGCCCTTAGCTCATTTGGTAGAGCGCCGCGTTTGCAACGCGGAGGCGATCGGTTCAAGCCCGATAGGGTCCACAACGCCGCGGTAGCTCATCGGTAGAGCGCAGCCCTGAAGAGGCTGGCGTGGTCAGTTCGACTCTGACCCGCGGCACCAAGAAAAACCGGGCTATGGCTCAATTGGCTAGAGCATCTGCTTTGGGAGCAGAGGATTGTGGGTTCAAGTCCCACTAGCCCGACGAGGAAAGTGAAAGGAGAACAGCATGCACACGTATCTTGTTGTCTGCGGCATCATCTTCAACGTTTTAGTTCTTTCAATTATAATCTATGGCACCATCGATGGGGTTCGCGTCAGAAAAATTAACAAAAGGAACGCGCTGGAAGTAGCTCAAAAACAAGTACAATATAAAGGAGGTCCATGATGACTCGTATCAGAGATACCAGCAAAACGCAGCGAAAAATCAGGCATACCGGCAAAACAGAGTCCTTGGTTGATCCAATAAAAGTAGCCAAAGCTCTTGGCGCGGAAAGCACAATGTCCGGCCCAAAACGGTCAAGAGACGGCAGAAATTACAGAGAAGTCATTCGCAACGTGACTATCAGCGGAAGAATCAAGGAAAAGATTTACGAGCTAAACGAAAAAAATCTAAAAAAATATACCCCCCTAATAGAAACTATGGGGGATGATTTCTTCCACTGCGTTTATATAGCTGCAAGAAATGTGAAGGATTTTTGGAAACAAGTTTATGGGTATCGTATTACGACATCAAACTACTTAGACTACACATTCGTGGTTTCTTTCTACAAGAAAAAGTGATTATAAACAGAACAGCGGTTTCATTTGTCCCACCTCTTCGGATGTGGGACCTTTTTTTAAATGTTGACTTTTAGTTAATTTTTAGATATAATTTTATTATTCTTAAATTTTTTGATGTCCAAAGCTATGGAATCAACCGACCAAACCCTGACTAAAAAAGAACGCCACGAATTGCGCCGGCAAGAAAAATTGGCCGCGCGGGAATCTGGCGACAAAAAAAGAAAAACGGCCAGCGTTATGCTTTGGTCTTGTATTATTGTTTTTGTGGCTGGAACTATCGCCTTAATGGTCTGGGGAGCTTCAAAAAATCCTACCGCCCAATTTATTGGCGGCGCGGTGAAAGCGGCCGATGACAGCGATTGGATAAAAGGCGCGCCTTTAAAAGACACAAGAGTAACTTTGATAGAATATAGCGATTTTCAATGCCCGGCTTGCGGCGCCTACTACCCAATGGTAAAACAACTCGGCCAAGAATTTAAAAATCTTTCTATTGTCTACCGCCACTTTCCCCTGCCCCAACATGCCAATGCCAGACCGGCCGCGCAAGCAGCCGAAGCCGCTGGCCAGCAAGGCAAGTTCTGGGAAATGCATGACATAGTGTTTGATAATCAAAACTCTTGGGCCGGTTCTAAATCTGTCGAAGAAGTTTTTATCGCCTACGCGC
>JBBUEJ010000068.1:0-1891 GCA_038056955.1 Patescibacteria group bacterium | reverse complement strand
TATTTATGCTCGGCGCCATTCCCCTGCTTAAAGGCAGGTTAACAAAAATTGACGCGGATCTGATTAAAGACTTAAAAAAACAAAGAACCGCCTGGCAAGCGGAGTTGGATGTGATAAAGAAAAAAGTTACCTTACGAAAACAAATCAAAGCGCTGTCCTTCGCGGAAAAACAAGTCAAACGACAAAAATAATCTAAATTATCGGTTTTCATGGTATAATACCAGTTGAGAATTTTTAATTTCAATCGTATGTCTCTCCTTAAAAGAATCGGGCTTATAGTCGGTCTTCTTGTAGTTTCTGGAGCTATTGCTTATGGGCTTTATTTTTTCTTCACTTCCACCACCAAAATCGGCCAACCGCCACCACCCTCTGGCGAGGTTCTTCCTCCCGGTCAATTGCCTATTTCCGGCGCCGGTCCTGCCACGACTACCGGAGTAACACGAGGTCCAGGCGGCGAACTGTTGCCGATATCAGGTATTATAGAATCCACTACTCCCGCCTACTACAAACCTGTTTCAGTTAAACAAGTCGCATCAGAAACTGCCACGCATCCTTCTTTAAATTCCGGCGGCGATTTTAGGTATTACAACGCCAACGATGGAAAATTTTATCGGGTTCTGCCGAGCGGTGATATAAAAAATTTATCGGATCAAGTATTTTATAACGCCCAAAAAGTTACCTGGGCAAAAAATAAAAACACAGCCGTGATAGAATATCCGGATAGTTCAAAAATAGTCTATAATTTTGACACCAACAAACAAACAACTTTACCAAAACATTGGCGAGAGTTTTCTTTCTCGGCTGATGGCGCCCAAATTGCGGCCAAAAGTATAGGTTTAGATCCGGCCAACCGCTGGCTGGTTACGGTAAACAGTGACAGCACGGGCGCGAAGCTCGTTGAACCAATGGGCGACAACGCGGATAAAGTTATCGTGAATTGGTCTCCCAGCCAACAAGTGGTGGCCTTTTCCCAAACCGGCGAGCCCCAGGGCGGAGAAAGACGAGAGGTTCTTTTTGTGGGTTTAAATGGAGAAAATTTTAAATCAGCCATTGTGGAAGGGTCGGGATTCCAACCGCAATGGTCTACTACCGGAAAAAAATTATTATACAGTGTCTACAGTTCCCGCAGTGATTTCAAACCGGAATTATGGCTGGTAGATTCCTATGGCGACAGTATCGGCAACAATCGCCAGTCATTAAAAATAAACACTTGGGCCGACAAATGCGCTTTTAGCAACGACAGCACCATGTTCTGCGCCGTTCCCAAAGATCTACCCGCCGGCGCCGGCATGGCTCGTGATATTGCCGCCTACAATTATGATGATTTATACAAAATAGACTTAAAGACCGGTTTAAAGACGCCCATTTCCCTAAACGGCAACTATAACGTCACCAATATTTCTTACGACCAGGCCACTAATAAAATAATATTTACCGATCTAAACAATGGCGGTGTCTTTTCAACAAATTTATAAACAGTATGACTACTAACAAAAAATTTTATATTCTACTTTTAGCTATGGTGGCTTTGGCCGGTTTTTTATTTTATCGTCAAATAATGCGCGCCAACCAAATCACGGTCCAGCGCACTGACGCTCCGCTTATTTCCGCCAACGCTATTTTTATACCCGCTTCCGAATCCGAACAGATGCTTGGCAACCCGGGCGCTACCACCACTATTGTAGAGTTTGTAGATTTAAATTGCAGTCGTTGCCTGGCCCTGCATACAACTATAAAAGATTTTGTAATCAAGCACCCGCAAGCGATAAGGCTAATTTGGAAAGACGATGTCAAACCGGGGTTTTTTTCAAACTACACTCTGGCCCATCAAGCCGCTTTTTGCGCCGGCGAGCAAAATAAATTCTGGGACTTTTTGGATGTAGCTATAGCC
>JBBUEJ010000067.1:0-6847 GCA_038056955.1 Patescibacteria group bacterium | reverse complement strand
GCGCGAGGACCTTTTTCTGACTCTTCAACATCGAATGACACTGCGTCACCTTGTTTTAAGTCTGAGAATTGGGTACCACTTAAAGAAGTGGCGTGAAAGAAAATATCTTTCGAACCATCTTCCGGAGTGATGAAACCAAAATTCTTTTCTACAACTAGGGTTTTGATAGTACCTGTCATATTTTTAGAAATTTGTGAATAAATTAATCGCTGGTAGGATTCGACTATTTTTCCACCTGGCAGATTTTAATGAAATTAGTATAGCACAAAACGGCTATTTTGTCAATACCCGCCCATTTACGGCTTCTTTTTTGTCTTTGCCTTTTTAGGAGCTTTTATTTTAGCCGAGCCATTCTTAACTTCCTCGCGATCCGCTGAAGGGGTTAAAGCTCTTAAGATTCTATCAAGTTTAATATTTAACATTTCAAATTGCGCTTTAAATTGCTCAATCTGTTTACTGCCGGAATTATCGCTCTTCACCACAAAATTTTTGTTCACGATATTGTCGCCCTTATCAAAACATTTATTGCAAAAAACCGGCTTGCCGCCAATCGGCCGAAAAGGAACCAGGCAATTGTTTCCGCAATTACTACACAACGCTTCAAACATTTTTTTACTTGCCCCGTACTGAGCCGCCCGTGCGGATCTGGTGCTGGGGTCTTTAAAACTATGCTTATCGAAACTCTTTTTTTCAGATCTTTCGGATCTGTCTGCATCCCCATTTTTTTGCTCTTCAAAACAGGTGCTACAAAAAACAGCTCTGTTGCCGTTTGGTCTAAAAGGAAGCTGGCAATCCTTGCCGCATTGGCTGCAAGTGGCTTTATGCATCATGGTCGGTCTTCCCGCGTCTCTATTACCAAAACTTCTGTTACCGCCGGATCTATTATCTTTATGAAAATTTTTCATACTACGAATCACTTATATTAAATTTTTACAACCGAATAGACTATTCTACTCCTCTTTTAGATAAAAGTCAACATTTGACAAAACGCGTGGCTGTACTACTCTATATAGGAGAAAAGATGGAGGCAAAAATGAGCGCTGAAAGGATAGCTTCGGAGCTTACAGTGGCAATACTGCCACTTGGAAAAATTTCTGATCGGCAGATTAAATTAACAGCGGTGGTATTAAATTGGATGTTTGGAGTAAAAACCATTGTTCTGCCAACAGCAGAAATTACGTCGCAATACTTCAATACCGAACGGGGCCGGTATCAAGGGGACAAAATTTTAAATTTCCTTTTCCTCCAATTGCCCGCGAACGCTCAACGTATTATGGGAATTTTAGAAGGTGATCTGGAGGAGAATAGCAATAAACCCTGCCTCGGTCTCGCTGACTTATATCAAAGAGTGGCGCTTTATAGCGTTCCGCATCTTTCCGGACAATCCGACCAGTCAAAAAAACAAACCGATCAAGACTTGATGTCTATACTTTTGATCACCCATGAGTTTGCCCATACGCTCGGCCTCTCGCATTGTGATCAGCTTGGTTGCGTAATGAACCTCTCCCAGCATGGCGCGACAATGTGTATTTATTGTAGCAGATGGGCAGATCGTGAGCTAAAGGTTCGGCCCGGAAGCGCCGAAGAACGTTTTTCCTTCGCTGAAAGTCTGTTTTTCAACGGTTTTTTTCTCCAAGCAATAACCGTGTACCGCCAAGCGATCTTCCACGCGCCCAAGGAACCGCTCTATTACCATTGTTTGGCTGTGGCTTTAAACCAAGCTGGACAATTTGACAAAGCAAAAAAAGAAATGACGCGAGCCCTAGCGTTATCAGGTAATTTACCTGATGGTTATTATAACCTTGGGCTGGTATATATAGGAGGCCAACGACTGGAGCAGGCTGAAGTCTATTTTAACAAAGCGATTGCCACGGCCAAAGATCCACGGACAATGCAGAGGTGGATCGGCCAGGCTTACCGAGAAATCCTCCATGATGTGGAGCGGGCCAGCCGGCATTACCTACAGTACCTGCGGCTGGGCGGAGATGATCCGGATGTTGTGGAGTGGCTCATTAGCCGAAGTAAGCTAGACAAACCATAACCACCAGGAACGGATCCCGTCAGATCTCCGTTCCTTTTTTAATCCAAAAGTGCTACTATTGCAACATGCGTACTCCCTACAGAAAACCTGGTAAATATAGCCAAATAAAACCTGATCCCTTTTTAACCGAGGGAAAATTTACGGAACTAAAAAATAAATTGGATAAACTAAAAAATTTTAACCAACCGCGAGCAATAGAAGAAGTCAAAAGACTGGCCGAGCTGGGTGATTTTTCGGAAAATGTAGAATATCAAATTGCCAAAGGACGCCTGCGGGGAATAAATGACGGTATTCTAAAAATAGAAAACCACTTAAAACACGCGGTAGTTATTATCCCGCAAAAACAAATTGATATAGTTCAGCTTGGACACAAAGTAACCGTCGAGAGCAACAATAAAGAAAAGACATATCAACTGCTTGGTTCTTCGGAAACCAATCCGCACAATGGCATTATTTCTTACAATTCCCCTATCGGTAAGGCGCTGATTGGGCGCGGAGTTGGCGAGATAATTAAAATAAATATAGACGACAAAGAGGTCGCCTATAAAATAATTAGAATAGAATAAATTATTTTCTCTTTTTTCTGGAGGCAAGCATAAGCCTCTTAATTTCCAGTCGCTTCTTTGTTTTCGGAGAATGCCTGGATTTGGTTCTTTTGATAAGTCCTGTAGCTCTTTTGGCCATAGAAATAAATGCTATTAATTAAGACGGTTGTATTATACACTGAATCGCCGAAAACCCCAACTGTCCGACGTGGCTCCGGACGTATAAAAGAATACGAACGGAATTTACGGGGGCCCGATAACGGGACGGGCGGAAGGAGGGGTTGGGGGAGGAATTCCGCCCGCCCACCGGTGCGCTTTTTGACGATTTCAAGTTTTTCTTTGGCGGCAAATTCTTTTACTTTTATTACGAACACCAGTTCGCTACTTAATTTAGTTAACCGGGTTGTTAGACTGAGTTTCGATTATACTTTTTCTAACTAACTTGCAGCCTGTATTTTCTTCCCCTGTCGCAGGGTTCCAACATTTGTAAGCTATTGTTATTTCGTCAATAAACCCAGTTTTATCCGTTGTGTTTAAAGCTATATTAAAATTGATTTCTGGAGAGACGTTAAGCAAAGCCGCCCAATCGGCCTCTAACACAGTTTTGCGATTACGATCAGGCCAGTATTGGATTTTGTCCAGAGAAAATAGATATTCCGAAAAATTCGCACCGTCATTTCTTGATATTGTACTGTCAGGATTTATATGTCCACCAAAAGCATTAGGAACCACAAAAATATTTTCCCAACTTCTTAATGCGCCCTGTGCTGTACCCGCTCTCATAAACACATAACCACAGGCAACTTTTGAATCCTGCGTTTCACTTTTTGCAATAACAACCTGAGGATTAATAAATTTACCATTCTCCGCAAACATTGAAGTTCTGATTTCTATTAGTTTAACATTTTTAGTTACGGTTGTGTAAGAAAGACGATCAGCTGGACAAGTAACAACCGGCCTTTCCACCGCTACCGGCACAGTACCACTAGATGGCGGGTTATTAGAAGCAATTTTTGAATAAATATAAAATCCCACCAGAAACAAAACTACTAAAAAAATTGACCCAGCGTAGTCCATTATTCCATTAGGCTTTACATTTGGTTCCATACTTTTCTGTAAAAAAATTAAAAATATATCCTTTAAAACAAGCAAAAAGAAGACCATTAAAAATTATCAATCCCGATAGCGATATCATTCTTCGTTTGAAGAGATAATCATAGATGGTTTTATTAGAATAAAAAACTAGGACAAAAGGAACGGCGAAAGAAATAAAATTAACGATATTTTCATTACAAATCAACAATTTTATTATTGGTACAATAAATAAAAAATAATTAATAGCGCTTGCAAGTATTAAAGATGCCACGAGTACGCTTTTTGTTTGTCCATATGTTTTTCTAAGTTCTTGAACATCCATAACCCTTATTGATGTATAAACTATTTTAGTTTACCCATACTAACAAAGGTATTATATTATGGCAAGAGCAAAAAAGCCATAAGGTTGATCGTGAATATTTAAACCATCTATGCCCCCTAAGGGATAGGTGTGGATAACTCAGTTTTGGTTTTCGGGAAATTTTCGGGTATAATATATGCCATAGCTTTACTACTAAAAATTAAGTCCGGCGGTATTTAACCAAAACCACTAACAATATGTCAACGCCAACCAAAACACAAAAAAAGGTCTTAGATTTCATAGTATCTTACACGAACAAACATGAGATGTCCCCTACCATTGAGGAAATAGGGAAACATTTTAAGCGCGCGGTTGGGACTATCCATGAACATGTAGAAGAATTGGCAGGAAAAGGACTGATCAAAAAAAATAATAACTCCTCTCGCGGTATAGAATTAAACAGACAATCCGAAATGGTAAAAATTCCATTACTCGGTACTATTTCCGCTGGGCAACCAATCGAAGCTTTGCAAGAAAAAGAAGTTATTGCGGTTGATAAGAACCGACTCCCCCGTCAAGGAAGCTTTTTCGCTTTAAAAGTTGCCGGAGAGAGTATGATAGACGAAAATATAAATGATGGCGACTATGTAATTGTTAGACAGCAGTCTACGGCTAAAAATGGAGAGAAGGTCGTTGCGCTTATAGATAACAACGAAGCAACGCTGAAAAAGTTCTACAAAGAAAAGGATCACATCCGTTTACAACCAGCGAACAAAGACATGGATCCGCTTATTTTTACAAACAAGCGTAATGTTTCCGTACAAGGAGTAGTTCTTGATGTGATACGCAGAGAGACACCTGTCTTTGTCTCTTTTCCTGAAATTAAAATAGGAGTCCAACAAAAAAATAAACTCCCTCTCAATGAGATTGTTTGCGGAAATGCCGTAGAAGTAATGAGCAGACTACCGTCTAATTCAATAGATCTTGTTGTCACATCACCACCATATGATGATCTAAGAAGCTACAACGGCTATTCTTTCGATTTTGAAAATATGGCAAAAGGTTTGTTTAGAGTTATTAAAAATGGCGGTGTTTTAGTGTGGGTTGTTGGCGATCAAACAATTAAAGGTGATGAAACAGGGACGTCTTTTAAACAGGCCTTACATTTTAAACAAGTAGGTTTTAATCTTTTTGACACAATGATCTATCTCAAAACTCCACGGGGTGCGGTTGGAAATAATAAGACATACTGGCAGACTTTTGAGTATATGTTTGTGTTGAGCAAGGGTACTCCCAAGACAATAAATCTCCTAAAAGACAGAGAAAATAAAGATGAGCGGGAAGGTGATAGTGGCACAAAACGACTATCCGACGGCTCATTATTGAAACTAAAAAGAGCTGGGTATTCTAAATATGGTAGACGAACGAATGCTTGGGAATACCTTATAGGCAAGGGACATTCTGCAAGTGATAATATTGCTTATCAACATCCGGCTATATTTCCAGAAAAGCTAGTACAAGACCATATTATAAGCTGGTCAAATCTTGGTGACGTAGTGCTTGATCCAATGTGTGGTAGTGGAACTACATGTAAAATGGCTAAGCTGAATAAAAGAGATTACATAGGCATTGATGTCTCCTCTGAATATTGCAAAATAGCCGAGGAAAGATTGAAACAAAAACCTGCCTTTAAAAAAAGTTAAATTAAAGGTGTTTACTACCTTGATTAAGTAGGAAATTTTAATTCTTGCTACTTAAGAGTACCTTGCAACCATTTTATAGCCCGTTTTAGTATATTTACATTATCCTCCATCATTCCTATGCTGTTATTACACATTCTACAAATCCAACCTCTTATCTTGCCTGTGCTATGGAAGTGATCCAGTACAACATCATTTTTATATTGCCTGATTATCGTTCTATCGCAAATAGGGCAATGAAAGGGTTTCCCTATAAGCGGCTGTGGGTTTGTTTTTTCAAATTCATCTCTTGCCGTCTTGGACATAGGTCTTTTCCATTTACGACACTCTCTACATTCACCTCTTCTTGATACTTTACCAGCAATACTTTTCTGGTTTTTTTCAAATTCAAAAATACTTTTCCGTTGTTGACACCTACGGCATATTTTTATTTCATTGAAACATGACTTACAAAAATCCCCCTGGGTTGCCTTATTACGACTACATTCAATACAATATTTCATATTTATTTTATAAAGTCATTGATACCTTTATTATATAATTTCGCAAATTTTTTTATCTCAACAACATCGAGACGTCTTTCTCCTGATTCAATTTTAGAGATATATGATTGCGGCTTACTCAATTTATCGGCTACTGCCTGCTGAGATAGACCGACCTCAATACGCGCCTTTTTTAGGCGTTCTATGATTTCTTTATACTCTTTCGAATAAATAGATTTACTCATACCTGTTTGTAAGTATATATCCTAACATGGTATAATCCCAAAATAGGATTATTAATTCAAGGGAGTTCCTACTCCTCCGCGTGCGCACGGGTGGGCGGGGCAAGCGCGGAGAAAAGAAAAGTTTGCTTTTGGCCACCGTAAAGTTCGAGCCGGCATTTTTTACAGGCTGATTGGCAGTTTTTAAAAAGCGCGCCGGTGGGCGGGCGGAATTCCTCCCCCAACCCCTCCTTCCGCCCGTCCTATTCCGTAAATTCCCCTCGTAATTTTTCGTACCACAGATGCAATACTATGTTAAACAAATGTCCCCTAGTCAGAAAATAAATTATTTGCTATAGTTATTTTAGTGTTATTAATTTATATATAATAATATGTCTCTTAAAGAAGGAATGAACGAGCCACGACAACGAGGAAAGGATATTCTAGGGTTAAATCTTTTAT
>JBBUEJ010000066.1:0-2319 GCA_038056955.1 Patescibacteria group bacterium | reverse complement strand
ACAGCCGGCTTCCACGCCGACAGATAAATTGATAAAACTTACATTGTCCAAATTTAGAGCGCCGCCGCGGGTATTAATGCCAAAAAGATTTTGATTCTTGGTATCGGCGCCAATAGTGGAATTGGATATGTTCAGCGCAGAATCAGTTCCGCCTATGGCGTTGGTTTCACTGTCCCAAAGCAGAGTATTGTTTATGGTCAGGTTGGAATTATTCGCCCAAATCATGCCGTTTTGATTTTGAGGCAAACGAGGAATGCTATTGCCGTGCTTTAAATTTACAAAACTTAACGTGGAAGTGGAATTACTAAATTTCAAAGTCCCCCACTTGCTTGAAGATACATACGGCAAAAAACTAATGCGCTTGTCCGATTCACCCAGCGCGTTAAGAGAACCGTTAATCTCCAATACTCCGTTCACTGGCAATAAGACACTTACACCCGGATTTATATTTAAAGTTTTTCCTGCCGGCACCACATAATACTGCACCACATACGGGCTATTTTTTATATCCAGGGTCTTCACATCTTCTTCTTGCGACTGTTCCAAAACCACATAGCCAAAATTTGGCTGGCGCGGCGATCCGTAGACATGACCCCAATTAGCGTTCAGGCCGGTCATGCGATAACCCTGATTACTTTGCCAATTGGCCGGATCGCTGCCGTTTTTGGCCGGGTCTAAACGTTCCATGGAGCGATATTTTGTGTTATCGCCGGCAAACCAGCCGTCGGACGCGTCCACCTCATCAACTTTGGCGCCGTTTGATTTAAATAATTCCAATTTCTCGCCTTTGTTATTAAATCCGCCTGACAAAGTATAAATGACGTCCGCGGTCATATCGCGAATGACAAAATCTTCTTTCCTTTCCAGCAAATAATATCCATGCGCAGAAATTATTTTATTATTTATTTTTGTTAAATTTACTTGCGCGCCGGAAGCGAGAATTTTCCAACCGGTTAAATCAATGTCTTGGTCGGTATTATTATATAATTCAAACCATTCATCATTGGAAAAATTTGATGCCGTGCCGGCCCAAGCCACTTCGTTTATTACCACTTCCGGAGACGCCGGCTCTATGGCCGGAGTTGAAGTGGTGGTAGTGGCGGTATCTGTGGAAGTGGTGACGGAAATTGTAGAGGTCGCGATTTCCGGGGTTGTGGTGGAAATTGTGGTGGTGGGAGTTTCAATAGTAGTTGTAACCGAAACAGTTGAAGTGGCGGCCGATTCGGTAGAGGTGCTAGAAATTGTAGTGGTGGCGATTTCTAAAGTTGAGGTAGGGGTTGATGGCGCGGGTGCCGGCTCCGGTTCCGGCGCGGGCGGAGGAGGATTATACCCCACCGCGAGGATGTATGATGGTTTTGGCTGGGGTGGTGGAACGACTGGGGTGATCGGTGGCGCGGGCGGTTCTACAACCGGCGGTGATGGTGCGGGTAAAGCAGGTTCAACAATTACCGATGGCTGGACAGGTGTCGGCGCGGGAACTGGTGGTTTTGGTGTTGGGGCGGTGGCGATTGTTGGCGGAGCAGTAGTTGGAGCTGGAAGCGGATTTTGATTTTCCGGCTGGCTAGTTAACTCACTGTTGGGTTGAGTGTTGGCGTTATTATTAGACGCGATTTGGAAGCCTAGCGGGCCCAGCAAACTATTTACCGCGATTTTCGTATTTGCAACTGCTTTTGAAACATCCGCGCCAAAGCGGCTGGCTTTGTCAGCAATCTTAATAGCAATTCTTTTGGGAGAATTTTTGATAGCGGTTGCCAGCGGTTCTTTTACATCAGGCACGATTGGTTCCAGCTGATCCGGATGTTGTTTGTAATATTCAACGTCTTTGAAAAATAAATTGATCACACTCGCGCCGGTGAGAACGGCTTTGGGGAAAAGGTGGTCGCGATAGGAAGGAAGGACGAATACTTTATCACTTGTAGAATAATTTTTTGTTCTATTATCTAGAACCGCCAAATAAATCTGTTTTTGTTTATCAAATAAAAATAAAATATTTTCATCATTAATATGATTTATTTTTATTTCTACGTTCTTCAAATCTGGTGACAAAAAATCTTTATTGCTTAAAGTATCTTCGGAAAAGAAACTATTATTAGAATAAATCGCCAGACCTTTAATTGCTTCCTGGACATTAGAAAAATTAATAAAATTGGTATTTTTTAAATCTTCGGCTAGGGTTAGCCGGTGTGAATTGGTATATTCCCTTGTAAATTTTTCATACGGCGAACCATGGTCGCCAAATAAATCAGCATGGGTATCGTCTCTGGTATGATCCGGTACCGAAGCATCCTCAAGTAAATGAAGAACATGCCCAAGAGCAAT
>JBBUEJ010000065.1:0-7287 GCA_038056955.1 Patescibacteria group bacterium | reverse complement strand
TCGGAAGGCGAGGGTCTGGGTAATAAATTTTTATCGCATATCCGTGAAGTTGACGCCATTGCGCAGGTCGTTCGTTCGTTTAGCGATAGCAATGTAATTCATGTAAATAATAAAGTAAATCCGCAGGAGGATGCTGACATTATAAATTTAGAATTGGTTTTGGCGGATTTGCAGGTAGCCAAAAAAAAGCTGGAGACCGTAAAACGTAACGCCAAAGGCGCGTCCGCCAAAGACTTTGAAAAACAGTTGGAATTATTTACCAGAGTGGAAGCGCAATTGCAAACCGGCAAACCGGCCCGCGATTTGGAATACAACGAAGATGAAGTTTTATGGATGAAAGAACTGCAACTTTTAACTATGAAACCGATGTTGTATGTGGTAAATGTTGATGAGGGTGGACACGCAGCGCAGATAAGTGAAAAAACTCCACAGATAGAAATATCAGCTAAGTTAGAAGCGGAACTTGCCGATTTAAACCCGGAAGAAGCCAAAGATTATTTAAAAGAATTGGGATTAGACGAAACAGGTTTAGATAAATTGATTACCGCTAGTTATAAATTATTAGATTTGATAACTTTTCTTACTTCCGGTGAACCGGAGACGCGCGCGTGGACAGTCAAAAAAGGCGCCAAAGCCCCAGAGGCGGCGGGGGTGATTCACACGGATTTTGTTAAAGGATTTGTGAAAGCCGACGTCGTTAATTGGCAGGATTTTGTGGCCGCCGGCGGTTGGAGCAAGATTAAAGAAACGGGAAAAATGAGACTAGAAGGAAAAGATTATGTCGTGAAGGACGGAGATGTCTGTTACTTCCACATAGCGGCTTAGTTTTTTTCAAACCGCCAAATTTCTCTAGTCACTCGCTGATCCGGCCGGGCGTATAAAAGAGGCATTTTATTTTCAAAGAAGGGCAGGATTTTAAATCCTATTTTTTTTATTTCGTTTTCGCAGTCAATAATCAGCCATTCGTTTTTAAATTTAAAGCGCGGGATTAAAAATACAACTTTGCCGTCAGATTTTAATATTTTTTTAAATTGGACAAAAGCTATTAAATATAATTTTTTTAATTCGCTAATTTGTTTTACTAATTCTTCTTTTGTTTCCTGGCCGCGCAAAGGTTTGCCCAAATATGGTTCGGTGACAATGGCGTCAATGGAGTTAGGATGTAACTTTTTAGAAAGTTCTTTTATTTCATTTTTGAATATTTTAATATCCGGTAATTCAGGATGGAATTTTTTTGCGACCCAATCAATATTTATTTTTGTATTCTCAACCGCTTTTTCGGAAGTATCACTGCCAATTAAATTTTTGTATTCCAACAGCATGGCTTCGCTTAAAATTGTGCCTGAGCCGCAAAACGGATCCAGCAGTACGGAGTTTAACGGAGTTTGCGCCAAGTTTATCAGAATCATGGCCAGTTTTGGCGGCAACATGCCGCTAAGATCATCGCGCCCGGGCCGGCCAAAATCCCGGTCACTAAAATTTTCAAAAGGCTGGACAGCCTCTGTTTTTGCAATAGAATACAAGTTGTCTTTTCTTTCCACTAAGAACTCCCGGCCGCGCGCCGTTAATCCGTTTTTTTCAACCGCGACAGATGATAGCGTCAATTCTTTATTTTCCACATATCTTACCGAGCGGCCTTCATTTTTAAGCGCCTTCTTTATTTCTAAGCCGAGATTTTTTATTTCTTTTAAAATTATTTCCGTATTATAAAAACTAAGGCCAAAATTTATTTTTCCTTCCACCATTCTAAGTTCTGAAAAAATTTTTTCTTTCATTTCTTTTTCGCCCACATTGTCGGCGATTTCTTCGGCAATTTTTATGGTGCCACCCAAGCGGTTTATTAGTTTTTTTGAATCAAAATTCGCATCAGTCTTTAAAATTGAAAGGGAATAATTTTTCCCGATAGTGAATCGGGATCCCGACGCACTGTCGGGAAAACCTAAAACCGCGTCTATTTCAGCCGCGGCAATTAACGATTCTCTTCCTAAGACGAACCAATATCTATGGTTTGGTGTTGGCATATGTGGATGTGCCAGTATTGTAATAGAAAATATTTCTTATGTTAAGAGGGAATTCTTCCAGGCGTTTTTTTTGCGTAATGGCGGCTTCCGCCTTTTCGTAGGCCTGCAAATCAAGGTCGTAAATGTTTAGGTTTGATTGCAAAGCGATAATGGAGTTGGCATTGGCTATGGCGCTATAAATGTTTTGATAAATAAAGTAGTAAGTAAACATTGATCCGGAAACGAGTAATCCTAATACAACAATATTGAGAAGGCGCCAGAAGCCGTATCTTCCTTTATAGGCTATAGGAATTGGTAATTTGCCGGGTTTATTGGTTGACATATAATTCAAGAGTAAGATTTAGGTTGGTGGCCGGCGCGGTTTCGCCGTTTCTGGTGTAGGCCGGTGTAAATTGCATTTGGTTTATATTTATAAAGTAGTCGGAAGTTTCCAGTTCGGCGATATGTTTGAGAATATCGGTATAATTGCCGCTAAGACTCATGGATATGCTGAGCATTCGGGTGTTGCCAATTTTATCAAGGGTAGAATTAGCGATTGTTTGGGTAATGTTATGTTTGGCAGATAAAGCTTCTAAAAAAGTAATTAATTTTAGTTCATCGCCGGACTTGAATAAAAAAGGATAGAAGTTAGCGGCGGAAATTTTAATTTCTGCCAGTTTTTTTCTGGTAATGCGCGAACGCAAAGATTGTTCATATTTTTGTTCCAGAAACATTCTTAGTTCATTGCTTTCATCTCCGGTTTTTTTAATGTAATTTAAAGTGGGCGTAAATACGCCGAATATTATTATAAGAGCCAGCAATGATAAAGCGCTTACCCAGATAATTATTTTTTTTGTTAAATCAAGTTTCATACATCGCTTTTTAAAGCAAGATTTTTTAATTTAGCTCTAAATTCAAAATTAATATTATCCTTTTGAAATAATTGCGAAGCCGGTGTTTCTACCCGGGTTATCCACGAGACCTCGTTTAATCTACCTTGATAGTTAAGCAGGGCCGATCTGGTGAGCGCCACTCCGTTTATTACCAGTGTTTGCGCGCGGCGGTCTATCTGCACGGAATTAAGTTTTATATCATTTGGCAGCGAGCTTATTAATTCTTTTAGTTTGGGAGTGATGGGTACAAAATTTTGGTTGGCTAAATTAATATTTTTTACCAAAGTATTTATATTTTTAACATCCTGATTGTAGGTGTAGTATTCGCGATTGACCGCGGCGGCGCTGGCGGCTAAATCGGCAAAATCTTTTTCCAGAAAAAGCCAACTCCAAATAAGAGCGGAGGCTAGAACCGAGGCGATAAGAATAATCAGCTCCAAGATATCTTTTATTAATAAAAAATTGATTAGGTATTCTAGGCGGTTCTTTTTCGTTACCGGCAATAAATTTAGGTGAATGTTCATCATATTTCGTGGTTGTTATTTTGCAGGGGATTTTGCGCTGCTTTTAGAGCCAAGCCGATGGCGCAGGCCAGGGGCAGGCTTTTATTTTTATCGTAGTCATATAGTTTTTTGTTGCGTAAGTTTTTCCAAGGATGGCCGGGGTGGGCGGTAATTTTTAATTGTCGGGAAATAAAATTATCTATATTTTCCCAGTTGGCCATGCCGCCGCACAAGGTAATACGGCTAACCGCGTTAGTATTATTAAAATGTTCTTTATAAAAAAGCAAAGCGGTTTTAAGTTCATTGATTAAATTTTCTGCAATGCCGGATACTGCAGTTAAATACTTATGGTTTTGAGTGTCATATTTAAGTCCGTTTTTAATTTTTAAATCATCGGCCTGGCTGCGCTCTATTTTTAATGCCTGTTCAATAGCCGCCGTAACTATTTCTCCGGAGAAATTTAAAGTCGCGCTAAACTGGACGCTGTTGTTGTCGTAGACAATTAAGCTGGAGCGAGTTCCGCCCAAATCCAAAATAGCCCGCGCTTGACCGGCATAGTCTTTGTTGGCGGTAATCATAGATCTGGCGACTGCCACTGACTCTGTTTCCAAAGTTACCGGATTGAGCCCGGCGCTTTCCAGTAAATAAGTATAAGCATCAGCTGTTATTTTGGGTACGGCGCCGATTAAAACTTGTTTTTTTGTGGAGCTGTCCGTCGGTGTAATTACTTGCCAATCCAAATACGCATCTTCCAACTCAAAAGGCAGGTGTTTTTTTGCCTGATAAGCCACGTCTACCGAGGTAAGCGTGTTGTCAGCGCTTTCCACATCAATTAGCTTCAGAAAAGTTTTTTGTTCTGGCAGGTTGGCTACCACCCAAGAGGAATGGATGGGTTTAAAGCTGCTACCATCTTTACCCAATACATATAATAATTTTTTGCGCACCAATTCCGGCTGTTGTATTTCTCCATTAACTATCAGGCCGGGCGGGAGCGAGGTTGACCGCAATTCTTTAATTTTAAAATACTGCCTTTCATAGAAGGCGGAGGGCGTCAGTTGGACTAATTTTATGGATAAATCCCCAATATCCAAGCCGAATGCGCCGGAGAATGGGTTGCGTAACAACATATTAAATAGTTTGTGACAAAGAATACATCGGCATGATGACCGCGACGGCAATGCCGGCCACAGCCAAACCCAAGGCTAAGATAATTATCGGCTCAATAATGGTAGTAAAATTCCTCATGGTCGCATCCACTTCATTTCCGTAAAATTCAGCCAGTTCGCGCAACATGCCTTCGGTTTTTCCGGTTCTTTCTCCTACCATTATCATTTCCGTAACCATGGGTGGAAAAATTTTGGGGAAACTTCGCAATATATCGGACAAAGATTCTCCCTTTTTTAAAGATTCGGAAACAATTAACAGGCTTTCTTTATAAATTACATTGCCTAGCACCTCTGACGAAATACGAGTAGCGTCTATAATGGGAATAGTGCTTTCCAATAGAGAAGAGAGTGTCAGGGTGAACCGCGCCAAATTAATTTTTTTAATAATACCGCCAATAATCGGCAATTTTAGGTTGGCGGCATGGACAACCCTTTTAATTTTTGGTTTTTTTATAAGCCAAATCGCTGTTATTATTAATAGGATTATAACCGCCAATATCCATAAACCATAATTGGCTGTAAAATCCGTGATAAAAATTAAAATTCTGGTGGGCAAAGGCAGTTCCGCGTCAAAATCTTTAAACATTATCAGCAGTTTTGGCAAGATAAATACCACAACCTCTATGCCGATTCCGATCATGGCGGTAACAATGACGGCCGGATACATCATGGCGCCTTTGATGCGCGAGGTAAGTTCGTAATTTTTTTTCATTTGTATTGAGACCTGTTCCAAAGCTGTTTCCATTTTTCCGGCAGTTTCTCCGGCGGAAATCATACTTACATATATAGAAGGAAAAATTTTTGGATATCGGGCCAGCACTTCGCTAAGCTGTAAACCTTCCTCAACCCCATCTTTAATTTGGCCAATAACTATTTTTAGTTTTTTATTTTCTATTTCCGCGGTTAAAATACGCAAAGCGTCAATTAAAGACAAGCCCGCTTTGACCATAGTTTTTAAATGGCTGACAAAAAGAATTTTTTGCATCATCGGTACCCGGCTTAGGTGATCCGAAATCCAGGTATTTATTTTTTGCTCAAGGGTAGATGGTTGTCTTGGTTGTTTAGACATACAAATTTATTCTTTTGTTACTCTTAGCACTTCAGCGATGCTGGTAGTTCCCATTTTTGCTTTTACCAATCCGTCTTCTAACATGGTAATCATACCGTGTTCGCGCGCGTATTTTTTTATATCATCGGCTGTGGCGTGCGCGTTAATCATTCTTATCAACTCTTCGTCAATTTCTAAAATTTCATAGATGCCGATGCGGCCCTTGTACCCGGTTTGTCCGCAGCGGTTGCAGCCCTCGCCTTTGTAAAAAGTAATTTTTTCCACGTCGCCGCCCTCATCTTTGTAGTTTTTGGGAATATTATTTTTAAAAAGGGCGGATATTTTTTTAACGTCAAAAACCCGGCCCAGTTCGGAAGCCACGCTTTTGTCTAGGAAGTAACCTTTTTTGCAGTAAGGGCAGATTTTACGAACCAAGCGTTGAGCCACGACAATGTTGGTGGTATAGGCTACCAAAAATGGCGGTACTCCCATATCTACCAACCGGGGCAGAGTGGTGGGCGCGTCGTTGGTGTGCAAAGTGGATAGCACCAAGTGTCCGGTCATGGCCGCGTGAATGGAAATCTCCGCTGTTTCTTGGTCGCGGATTTCTCCGACCATGATGATATTTGGGTCTTGGCGTAAAAAAGAACGCAGGCCGGAGGCAAAAGTAAATCCGACTTTAGGGTTTATCTGGCTTTGATTAACGCCCTGAATTCTGTATTCTATCGGATCTTCAATGGTAGAAATATTTACGTCAGGTTGGTTCAAAATTCCCAGAATTGAATACAAAGTCGTGGTTTTTCCGCTTCCGGTTGGGCCGGTAACCAGAATCATGCCATAAGGTTTTTTGATAGATTCTTCCACCAATTTTCTGGGGCCATCCAAAAATCCAAGCTGGTCTAAGGTAAGAGGTTTGGCGCCTTCATGTAAAAGACGCATAACAATTTTTTCACCATCATAAACCGGAATAATAGAAACACGGAAGGCCATTCTTTCATCTTGGATTTGAACTTTAAAACGGCCATCTTGCGGAGCCATGTGTTCGTCTATTTTTAAGTTTGATAATATTTTTACTCTGGCAATTAGGCCGCTTTGCACGTTTTTTGGCAAAGTCATGACAGATTTTAAAATACCATCAATGCGATAGCGTACGGTTAGTTCTTTTTCGGTCGGTTCAATGTGAATATCGGACGCTCCTTCATAGACCGCGTGTTCCAAGAGGCTATTTACTATATTTATGGTCGGTATTTCTTCAGCCGCTTTTTTTAGGTCGCCGCCGCCTTCCTCGCTTTTGCCATTGTCTTGCACAATGCGTATGTCATCTTCCAATTCGGCATGGTAGCGATGCAGAGCCTCTTTTAAATCGCCGGGAGAGGTAATATAAACTTTTGGTTCCAAACCGGTTTTGCGCCGCAAAAATTCTATGGTTTGGATATCGGTTGGATCAGTCATAGCCAGTTTAAGTTCATCCTTTTCTTTGTCAAAGGCTACTACTTGATGGGCTCCAGCCACCGGCCCTGGTATCAAATTTAAAATTTCTTTTTTTATCTCTTTTCCTTTTAGGCTAATATACGGCACTTGCAAGTAATCCGCAGTTTTTTCATACAAATCAGTTTCATTGACGACACCATCGCTAATTAGCGTTTCTTCAAAACCTTTATTCATTTTGACAGCCTT
>JBBUEJ010000064.1:0-2150 GCA_038056955.1 Patescibacteria group bacterium | reverse complement strand
CTTAGCGGCCAAAAACAGTTTAGCCGGCATGGATTGGGCGATTGGCGTACCGGGAACTTTTGGCGGAGCTATACGGGGCAACGCCGGAGCTATGGGAAAAGACATTTCTCTGTCTACGCAATGGGTAGAGATTTGGCGCGACGGCGAGGTTTTAAAAATAAAAAATGAAGAGTGTAAGTTTGCTTATCGCGATACTATTTTTAAACACAACAAAGATATTATTTTGCGCGCTTGTATTTATCTGGAGCCGGGAGACAAGCAAAAAATAATGGAAAATATGCAGGCTTATCTTAAGCAGCGCAAACACACCCCGTTTCCTTCGGCCGGCAGTTTTTTCAAAAATTTAAAATTGGACAAATGGCCGGGAGACAAAAAAGAATTGCCGGAACTTTTTTTGCAAAGAGGTTCGGTGCCAGTGGGGTGGATGACAGAACAGCTTGGTTTGCGGGGGTTGTCTTCCGGCGGAGCCAAAATATCCGATGAACACGGTAATTATGTGATAAATTTCAACAATGCCACCCAGGCGGATGTCTTGATTTTAGTTGAAGAAATAAAGCAAAGAGTATATAATAAATTTGGAGTGGAGCTGGATCCGGAAGTGCAAATAATCAAATAATTTTATCAGTATGCAAATACAAATAACCGGCAAAAACGTGGAACTCACAGAAGCCATCAAAGACTACGTTAACAAAAAAATGCTGGCTTTAAATAAATTTTATAATGAAAAAATTATTCGGGCTGAAGTGGTGGTGGGAGTAAACAGCGAACGTCATAAAAATGGAGACAAATTTTTTGCCGAATGCAAATTGGATGTTCCGGGCAAGAACCTGTTTGCGCTTAAAGAAGAAGATTTTTTGTATAAAGCGGTTGATAAAATACGGGACTATTTGGAATTGGAATTAAAAAAATATAAACTAAAACAACGCGTACAATCCAAAGATAAAAAAAATAGCCGTGAAGATAAAGAATATAAAATTGAAATTTAACGCGATAGTCGGCGCTTTTGTTATTACCGCCGGCTGGAATTGGTACCATGTAAAATACAGGCCTCACTTAAGGTTTGTTTTAATTTCTCTCGCTACCTGGGTTATTGTCTATCTTTTATTTCTGGCCGGAAAGGCTTTGTTTTTATATATTGTCAGAAAAACGGCCAGGCATCCTTTTTGGTATACCGAATTCGGCAAATCAATAGATAAACTTTTTCTGGCCGCGTCGCTGTTGTTTCTGACATTTTTTTCACGGAATGAATTGTTAAGCTTAATTTATTCAATGGGTATTTTGACGCTTTTATTTTTTGTGGTCGGCCGGCAATTGTCCCGGCATCACGGAGCGTCTGATTGGAAGATAATCAACCGGGGAGTATTCGCCATTATATTTTTTCTTTTTACGCTAAACAGCGTTCTGCAATATTTTGGGTTTAAGTTTTATATTTTAGACGCGCAGAGTAAAATCTACAACATTATTGTTTTTCGGTCGTGGTCCATGACCATGCTGTGGATGATTGGGTTCGCGCTGGGCGCGCTGGTTTATATGGGCAGTAAAAAATGGTGGCGTTATTTGGGGATTTTGATTTGGGTGGGCGCGCAGATGTTCGTACTACTGGTGTGGGTGGTTAATGCCGGCGTGCTTTATTTTTCGGGCTTATATTTCAGTCCGGTTTTTTTACAGCATGCGGGCGAATCTGGCGGCGTGATTTGGAATTGGCTCACATATATTCTGCTGGCCGGGTATCTTATCAGTTTTGCCGCCTTGCTTCTAGTGATGAAATATGTTTTGCGCGCGCACAATACAGCCTCCAAACGATATTGGAAATTTTATCATTATTTAATAATTCTTACCGGCTGTTTGGTAATCGGAGCAACCAGTTCCATCCGATCCGCGCCCGAATTTGTCATTGCCAGGTCTTTTTACAATCATTTTTTTGTAAAAGACGTAAAAATAGATTTGCCGCCGTATGTTTTTGGCAAACTGGAAAGATTCGGGCTGGAATATAACACGGATAAATTTTATATCGCCTCAAAAGACAGTGTGTATGAGAAATCCGCGCCGTTGCTTCCGGCAAAGTTTAAAGATAAAAAACCGAATATAATTTTGGTTTATCTGGAATCTTTTTCTTCCCGGTTTGTGGATGTTTATAATAATAACAGGTT
>JBBUEJ010000063.1:0-3465 GCA_038056955.1 Patescibacteria group bacterium | reverse complement strand
GTGGACCTATGGGGAGTCGAACCCCAAATTTATCCATGCCATGGATACGTATTACCGCTATACTATAGGCCCATTTACTTGCACATGATAAACAAAAAATCCGCGCCTGTCAAACCCTGCCGGCAAGAAGGTCATTAATTCTTCTTTAATTTAACATCAATCGTAATAACTTCGGCGTCTTTTCCTTCCAAATCAATAATCTCCGTTTTCTGCGGATGATACGCTTTGTGTTCATAGGTCGCATAATACTTCCCATCTCCGGCCATAAAGTAATACTTACCGCTACTATCCGTAACTTGAGTATCCACAAGTTTATTAAACTGGGAACTAAACAGTCTGGCAATAACCCTGCCAATCGGCGCCGTAGTGGTTTCGTCATAAACAATTCCCCAATTTTTTGGTTTAGCCGGTACGGCCAATCTGCGGAAAATAAAGAAAACCAAAACATGTACTGCTAGTAAAGCCGCGATGTACCATTTGGGCGATATGTATAAGGAAGCGGCAGTAACCAAAATACCAAGCCAAGAAAGCATCGTCTGCAACCTGCGGCCAAACTTTTCCAAAACCAATCGCAGTGGTTTTTTCTGCGCGCCCACCGGATCAAGGGGTATGCTGGCTGTAATGCTGGCAGGGTTAATAACTTCTACCGGCTCGCCGTGATAAATATCCACTTTTTGGCCATCGCTTTTGTATCCTTCCAAAAATTTTGATGGAAAAATAAAGCTGTTCTTTTGCGCTTCTATTTTATATTTCCCCGGATTCACCATAAATATAAACCGGCCTTTCGCGTCCGTAACTTTTGATTGGACTACTCTGTTTGTTTCCAGACTAATCAAGCGCACCACCGCCAAGTCAACCGGCAATTTATTTAAAGAGTTATACACTAAACCCCATTTTTCTCTTTTCCTCCAACCCAAAAGCATGAGGGGTTGTAAAAACAACAAACGCAAGAGAGGAAGAAAGTCCAGCCAAGAAATTAAAGACGCGGCTCCAACCACCACTACCGCAATAGCCGTCGGCGCCACCACCTGCTGGTTCACTTTTTGCACCTCCGGATTCGCCACGGCGTCCTGAATTTTTTGCACAGCGACGCTGGATAAAATCTGCGCCTGTACCGTCAAATTTTTGGCGACATTGGCAATGTTTTTCTGCAAAGAAGCCTCCGGATCAATGGCCAAAGCTAAAATTAACGGCTTGGCGATTAAAATTAATTTTTCATTGATTACATTATTGGCAATACTGCCGCGGGCCACCGCGCGATCATAATGCCCGTCTTTGCGCAAAACTATCTGATAACTGCCATTGGGAATCATCCAGCCATAACTACCGTTGGCGCCAGAAATAATCGGATTAATCTGGCCATAAGCGCCCATATCAATACTAGCGTTGTTTGCGGACCACAGGCTAATCTGAACATTTGCCAAGGCCCGGCCGTCATCATCTACCACCTGCCCCCACGGCAAACTGTTTAATTTGAAAGCCGTGGAATCAAACTGGCCCGAACCATAATCTATTTCCAAATAAGCCTGCGCCGTTCCCACGCCATAAAAAGACATTTCCGCATAATACATTTTATCCGCCGAATTATAGACAAACTGGTGCTGATCCGTGTCGCCTACTTTCAAGACCATGCTTTTGGGAACGCTGGCCAAAATCTTTTCCGACACAGACACGGTAAGGTTGGCTCCGGATAATCCGGTTACCGTATTCCCCGTTGGTTCCAATTTTATCTGCCGATTGCCGGCCAAAAATCCTAAATCGCTCAAATTTATTTTCGCAAATGTCGGAACAGTCGCTTCGGGTGAATTGTATTCATCGTTATCGTTTGGACTTTCACAGCCCGGATCGGCCGGATAATCTATCTTGCCGTCGCCATCATCATCCGCGCCATTGTTGCATACGGGAATAAATGTTCCGGCTCCTGCCCCACAGCCGCTATAGCCGGCGCAAGCGCTATCCGCGCAATCTATTTTTCCATTAGCATCGTCGTCCAGGCCATTGCCACAAATTTCCGGCGTAGGTCCGCCGACCGGCGGAGTGGTAGTGGGCGGAGGAGGAAGTGGGGGTGGAGATAGAGGTGGGGGTGGAGGAGTAAGCGTAGAATAAATTGTTCCATTTCTAAAAATACCCGGGCTGTGGTTGTTGGAAGTGTCAAAAGAAAAAATTGTGTAAAAATAATCTGTATTTACTACTACGCTAAAATCAGTAAAATTTTGGCCCGCTCCGGTATAAACCGTGTTGCCATCGCCTGGACTAACTGACGGCGCGCCAATTTTCCTGACAACTTTTACCAAAGAAAAATCCGGCGTTCCAGCCAAGCTGGGGTTTATCCACGATAAAACAATAGCCTTGGTCGTGGTGGTTAAAACAAAATTAGACGCATCCGGAGGCGGGACAGTGTCGGCGCTGGTGGTAAAAGTCGCGTCCGGCGTGCTACTGCTGTTGCCGGCGCTGTCGGTGGAAATAATTTTAAAATGATAGAGGGTGTTGGGCGTTAAATTAGCCAGAGGGGCGCTGTGCGCCAAGGTTCCCGCCGGATCAAAATAATTACTGCCATAAGAATTTGTTAAACCATAATTTATCTGGCTATCCGCCGATTCATTGGTGTCCCATTTTATGGTGGCGGTGGTAACGCCGACGCTCTTTTGTACATTGCTTATGATTGGGGGGGTGATGTCGGGCGGAGCGGGCGAGGTGGAAAAAATACCGGTATACAGGGCAGTATGACTGCCGGTATCCACAACTGAAATTTTAAAATAATACAGGGTACCGGTGGCTAAACCAGACAAAGTCGTCTTATATGTACCGGCTACCACTCCGGAAGTGCCATAACTAATGGTTGGGCCATAAACAAAAGCGGTGGATGACACGCCCAAATCATCGGAGGCGCTCCACGTAACGGTGGCCGTCGTAAACGAAGTAGAAGAAACCACGGCAAAAATTATTGGTGGCACATCCGACCCTCCCGGCCCGCCACCGCCACCACCGCCACCACCGCCGCCAACCGGTATCGTCACATTCACAGTTATCCCTTGATTAGCGTCAGCCGCGTTGGCAAATTCTCCGCCAGTTGGCTGATTGGTATGAACTCCAAACCAAAAAAAACTGCTACAAATAACAGCGGCAAGCAAAAGTATTTTTTTTAATCGTGGAGTCATAACAAAAAAAACCGGAATGACAACTACGGTGTTACTCCTTCTTCTGTCGAGGTACTCGCTACCGGCTCTACAGCTTCTGTAGTTGTGGGTGTAAGGGATTCCTCCATTACAGTCGGAATGACAACCGGCGTTGTTGTGGTGTTAATAACCGAAGTATCAACATCAACAGCCGGCGTGACTGCAGTTTCTGCCTGCTCAATTTGCCCGCCGCTAGGCAAAGCGACATCCGCGTGACTGGCCACCACTGCCTCTGGCGGCAAAACCTTAGCAATCACCGTCCAATCAAAAGAAGAATTACTCTGTCCGT
>JBBUEJ010000062.1:0-6889 GCA_038056955.1 Patescibacteria group bacterium | reverse complement strand
TCCTCCGGAGTTTACACTGAGCGGAGCGAATGTGTCGTCGGAATGACAGCCAAAAATTATTATGAATAATTTTTCTTTTAAAGTTTTTATTTTACTGCTTTTAGTTTTTAGTTTTTTTGCGACCGATTTTGTGTATGCCGGTTATCAAAAAATCGCCCCGGGCGATACCGTTACTTTGGGGGAGTTTGTTTTTGATGATGATTTTGTCGCGACAACGACGCCGTGTACTATCGGCATAACGAATCCCTCGAATGTGGTAGTAGTGCCATCGACCACAGCAATGACCGCGAATAACGACGGCTGGCATTATTACAATTATACTGCTACGTCGGGCGCTGTTTCCGGTATTTGGCCTTCCGTTATGATTTGCGGTAGCGTGATAGCTGGTGATTTAGTTAAAGTGGATAAAAGTTTTATTATTGATTCATCAATGGTTACCAAATCTTATATTAATACCGCCACTTCAACTCTAATTGCAGAGATAGCCAAAGGTTGGACAGTGACGTTATCCGATTTTGGAGCGACTACAGTTAACACCGCTTACAAAGCAAAATTACAGATCTTAAATTATGCGACTGTTCCAACGGACGCTGATTATTTACCTACAGTGGTTATTACTGATTCTGCCGGAACAGTTCAAGTGTCAGCCGGTGTTATGACCAAAGACTCAAACTCAAACGGAAGCTATAGTTATAGTTATAGTATTACTAGTGGGGTCGGAGGTGTTTGGGAGACTGTGGTTACAACTACTATAAACGGTCAAATAGTTAAAAGAGTTGACTATTGGAACCTTTCCAGCTCGCCGGCAGACGTAACCATAACTAACATTTCAGATAAAGTTATACCGACGATAACCGCTAATGTGAAAATTGATAACAAGGGAACTGCGGGGAGTGATTTTTACTATGTGTATTGTATTGTAAGCAGCGCGGATAATTTGTGCGGTGGAAACGATGATGTAGATTCCGGATCTGCTACTATATATATAGATGCCGGAAGCTTTGAAAACCTGACATTGACTTTGGATGACGTGCCAACAGCGGGAACTTATTGGTTCAAAGTCAAAGCGCGCGCTTTGGCCGAACCTAACTGGGCGGCAGCAACGGAGCAATTTATAGCAGAGTCCGGGACAATTACTCCGCCGGTTACTCCTCCTGGGGGAGGCGGCACGGTTGGCGGCGGAGCGCCTCCACCAGTTGTTTCACCTACTCCAACCCCTCCGGCGGCAGTTGCTTGTAAGGGCGCGGATCTGAATTTTGACAACAAAGTGAATTCAACTGATTTTTCTATTCTCCTGTATTTCTGGAAAACATCGGCTCCATTTAGCAATTCTTGCGTTGATATAAATAAAGACCGCAGTGTTAATTCGGTTGATTTCTCCATAATGTTGTATCAATGGGGTGGGTCGGGTATAAACATTACGATGATAAATCAAGAACGCGCTTTGTTGGCGAGGCGCGTTTTGTGGTATAGTAAAAGAAGTTAAAAATTATTAAATAATAATTAAAAAAATGATTAAGAAATTAGAAATTAGAAATTATCGCGTAGCTGTAGTAGTTGCGATTTTTGTTTTTATCTTTTTTCCGGCTTTAGCTAGCGCTTCCGACTTTTTTTTCAACTCAACTTCAGAGCCAATATATTCTGGAGATACATTTATAGTTCAATTAAAATTATCAACCACGGATAATTTAATAAACGCGGTAGAGGGGTATTTGTCATTTGATAATAATAAACTAGAAGTTAAAGAAATTAGCGCGGGCGGTTCAATTTTTAGTTTATGGCCCCAGCCGGCGGTAGTTCTTAACGAAACAGGCGAAATAAGTTTTGTGGGCGGGGTAATGGGTGGCTTTCAGGGAGCAAATGCCGAAATTTTAAAAATTATATTTCTGGCAAAAAATAATGGTATTGCCGACGTGGATTTTGAGAAATATTCCTTGTTATTTTTAAATGACGGCAATGGAACTAAAACAAGCTATACGGTCAAGCCGTTTAAGTTGTCAATTTTGGAACGTCCGGCGGGGTTGGCTCCCAAAGATGAGTGGCAGCCATTGCTTAAACAAGACACAAATCCACCGGAACCGTTTGAATTGATTGTGGATAAAAGCAATTTTGTTTTTGATGGCGATTATTTTGTAAGTTTTTTTTCTACAGATAAAGAGTCCGGGGTGGATTATTATGAGATAAAAGAAGGGAGCGGATCGTTTGTAAAAGCAAACAGTCCATATCGGCTTAAAGATCAAAGTTTGCGCGGTATTATAGAAGTAAAGGCTGTTGATAAGGCGGGAAATGAAAGGATGTCTGTCTTACAACCCCAACATCCGGAAAAGATATATCAAAAGTTATTATTTTATGGTATAATCGTAGTATCGTTAGTTCTCTTATTTTTAGGAGGGTTTATATGGAGGAAAAAAAGAGGGTCTTCAATTCGTTAAGACGAACAATTTATTTTTTGTCTTTTCTTGCGGCTTTTTTTATCTTTACAGGTGTAACTGCCAACGCCGCTTCTTTATATTTTAGCCCGAATTCCGGTAAGTTTGGAGTAGCGGACACTTTTACAGTTAGCGTTTATGTTAATACGCAAGATGAGGCCATAAATAACGCCGAGGCAACCATTAATTTCCCAACCGATTTGTTAAGCGCCATTTCCGCCAGTCAGGCGGGTTCAATTTTTTCCTTATGGGTTCAGCCTGTAACAATCTCAAACAGTGACGGGTCAGTAACATTTAACGGCGGGGTGCCAACGCCGGGTTATAAGGGCGCGTCCGGTAAAATTTTGTCAGCTGTTTTTAAAGTAAAAAAATCCGGTAAAGCATCATTAACTTTTTCTTCCGCATCGGTTCGGGCAAATGACGGCAAGGGCACAGATATATTGACCAGCGCCGGCACCGCGCAATTTACTCTTGGTGAAATATTACCAACCACGCCTGTAGAACCTAAACCAGCGCCAACCGCTCCACCAGTAAAATCAAATACGCCCGCCGCGCCGGAAATTAGCTCTCCAACTCATCCAGATCCTACCAAATGGTATTCTGCAAATGATATTGCGTTAGCATGGCCGCTGCCGTCAGGTATTACCCAAACGCGGGTGCTTCTTGGTCAAATTCCGGTAGTTGTTCCGACTGTAACTTATACTTCACCGATTAGCTCAAAAGAAATTGAAGAAATTGAAGATGGCCAGTGGTATTTCCACGCGCAATTGCGAAATGCTAATGGTTGGGGACAAGTGAGCCATTTCCCGATCAAAATTGATACCCAAAAACCAAACCTTGAAGTCAACGAGGTTCCTCGCGAAGACATTACATATCCAAAGGTCAAATTTTCGCTCACCGCCAGCGATGCTATGTCCGGTATAGATCAATTCGAGGTTCAGATAGATAACGCGCAATCACAGACATGGAATGATGATGGAAGTCATGTCTATGAAACCAGCGCTCTAGACCCAGGAAGACATACATTAATTGTAAAAGTTTTTGATAAAGCAGGAAACTCGGTTGTGGATTCTTTGGAATTTAATATTTCCGCAATTAACCCGCCAGAGATAACCGATTATCCGAAGGATCTTACGGTTGGACAAATGTTGTTTGTGAAAGGTCTTAGTTATCCGAATGCTGATGTAACAGTTTGGTTCCAAAAAGATAAAGAAGAACCTGTAAAACAAGAAGTAAAAACCGATAAAGACGGCGTATTTAGTACTATATTTGAAGAGAAAGTAGAAGAGGGTATTTATTCAATTTGGGCAGAAGTACAGGCAAGAGGAGCAAAAAGCGGTCCGAGCGATAAAATTACCATTGGTGTGCGTCAGCCAACTTTCTTAAGGATCGGTTCATGGCTTGTAAGTTTCTTGGCGGTTGTCATAACATTAATATCTCTGATCTTGCTTCTATTATTAATCCTGTGGTATGCGTGGTATAAGTATAGACAATTTAAAATCAAGATACAAAAAGATATAAAACAGGTTGAACAAACCATCCACAAGGAATTTGATATGCTAAGAGAAAACGTGCGTAAACAAATAGCGGTTTTGGAAAAAGTTAAATTTAAACGTGACTTAACCAAAGAAGAAGAGAAAATATTAGTCCAATTGAAAAAACAATTAAATAGCGCGGAAGATTACATTAGAAAAGAAATGGAAAAAATTGAAAAAGAAATTTAATGTAGCCCCAACGGGAATCGCACCCGTCTCTCAACCTTGAGAAGGTCGTGTCCTAACTGATAGACGATGGGGCCTTACATTCCTCTCGCTTTTCGTTTGGCGTCATTTTCATCCAAAATCACTTTTCTTATTCTAACATTTTTTGGAGTAATTTCAACCAATTCATCATCGCCGATATATTCCAGCGCGTCTTCCAGTCCCATAATTTTTGGGGTATTAAAATGTTCAGCCTTGCCATCGCCTTTGGAACGCATATTGGAAAGCTGTTTTTCTTTACACACATTAACGCGAATATCTTCACTACGCGCGTTTTGCCCAACCACCTGGCCTTTATAAACTTGCACAGCCGGACCAATAAATAATTGTCCCCTGTCTTGTATGTTAAGCAACCCGTACAAATTACTGACGCCGGTTTCGTGCGCCACCAGAGATCCCTGTTCGCGTTCGCGCCAATTGGCCGGGTCCGGCATGTATTGATAAAAAATTGTGTTAATAATACCCATGCCTTTGGTGTCAGTAAGAAATTCTGTTCTAAAGCCAAACAATCCGCGGGTCGGAATAATAAATTCCAAAAAAGCAATTCCATTTTCATTTCTCATTTCCCGCATTTCGCCGTGCCGGCTGCCCAATTTTTGAATAACAACTCCGGCATATTCTTCGGGAACTTCAATAAACACCTGCTCATAAGGAGTCATTTTTTTACCTTCAACTTCTTTGATAATAACTTGCGGTCTGGAAACTTGCAATTCGTATCCTTCCCGGCGCAAACGTTCAATCAAAATTGCCAAATGCAATTCACCGCGGCCGGACACAACCCAATCCCCCGCCTCGCTGTCTTCCACCTTCAAAGCCATATCTGTTTCCAATTCTTTGTGTAATCTTTCCCGAATTTGTCTGGAAGTGCTGAACTGGCCTTCTTTGCCGGCAAACGGAGAATCATTTACGCAAAAAGTCATTTTTACTGTCGGCTCTTCCACATTTAATAACGGCAAAGCAATGGGATTGTTTAAATCCGCGATGGTCTCACCGATATTTATTTCCGGAATACCGGCAATGGCCACAATATCTCCGGCCACGGCTTCCTGAACTTCTATTCTTTCCAATCCTTCAAAAGTCATCAGCGCCATAATCCGGCACTTAGTCATTTTTCCTTCGCGATTTATGTGCGCCACATCCTGGCCGGTTTTAATGGTGCCGTTATAAATTCTGCCGGTGGCAATTCTACCTTTAAAATCATTGCCGGTAATAGTGGTAATTAAAATTTGTAGCGAAGCGTTTGGATCTACCTTTGGCTCCGGGATAAATTTTAAAATAGTCTCAAAAATAGGGATGATGCCGGTCATTTTGGCTAAATCCGGCTGTAAATCGGCTTTGCCTTGTTTGGCCGAAGCATAAATAACCGGAAACTCGGCGGTTTCGTCGTTGGCGCCCAATTCCATAAACAAATCAAAAGTTTTATCCAGCACCCAATTTGGCCTGGCGCCGGGCTTGTCTATTTTATTTATTACCACAATAATTTTGTGTCCCATCTGCAAAGCTTTTTTGAGCACAAATCTGGTTTGCGGCATCGGGCCTTCTTTGGCGTCTACCAAAAGCAAACAGCCATCGGCCAATTTTAAAACTCTTTCCACTTCGCCGCCAAAATCCGCGTGGCCCGGAGTATCAATAATATTTATTTTGGTATCGGCCCATTCAATAGAAGCATTTTTGGAAAAAATAGTAATACCGCGTTCACGTTCCAAATCATTGCTGTCCATGATAGTAATTTGGCTATCTTGTTCTTTGGAAAGTTTGGTTTTGGATTGGCGCAACAAAGCATCCACGAGCGTGGTTTTGCCGTGGTCTACGTGGGCGATAATTGCGACGTTTCTAATCTGCATATTTTAATTGAAAAATCTGCCCAATCGCGGCAGAAAGCGTTGAAACTATACTATAAAACTACCTATTTGTCAAGCCAAACCAAAACCCCCTCCGCGGCCGCGGAGGGGGTTGATTGGTTTTTCTAACTCAAGTCAACTGATTGATCGGATTAGAATTGCTTCGTCATTGAAGGGCCGACTACATCATAAGAATCGGAATGAGTCAACGCGCTGGTTTCTGTACCTCCGACTGGAGTGTAGTAGTAAACCAAGTTGCCTGTGTTCCAATTTGGTGATGTGCCGAAGCCGGTAGTACCGGTTATTTTGGTAGAGATCGTAACTGTACCGAGAGTGGATCCTCTGCCAAGGCCAATGTTTGAGGTGTCGGCTGTGACAATGAAGGTTCTGCTTGATCCCGGAGCAATTGAGAAGGCATCAAACATGTTATTCTGGCTGTTGCTTGGGCCGAAGTCTAAGAGCAAGCTTCCAGATTGGATAAAGTCGCCGGTAACATAACCGGTGGATGTGCCTGCGTTACTGACATTAATTCCGCCGGAATAACCACGAGTAGATGTTCGGGCTAAGAATGTTCCTAGACCACCTAATCCATTATCTTCATACAATCTCCAGTCGCCGATTGAGCTTGTAGCGCCGGCGCTAGCTAACAGACCGGAGGCGATAAAGGTAACAGTGGTAGTACCAAGTTTCAAATCACGAGTACCAGGGTTGGTAACAGTGTATTTGAATATTTTGGTATTTGCTCCAAGCTCAAGTACGGTACCAAGTGGAAGTAACGTGGGGACTACTGCTACCGGATACGCATCATGGAACATGTAGTTGGTAGAGGAAGCAAACATGCTGTCTGCGCCAGTTGTTC
>JBBUEJ010000061.1:2201-3636 GCA_038056955.1 Patescibacteria group bacterium | reverse complement strand
GGGGGTGACATTTCTATTTGGGTATGGGGTGACATTATCACTTGGGGGCGACAATTATTTGACTGGAACACCGTAAGTGGGTGTGATATAATTAGAATAACAAAATTCAAAAAAAAATTTATGCATATATACATTTGAAAGGGGGTGAACATATGATGAAACTGAAACAAATATTTGCTGTTTTGGCAACTATGTCAATGTTAGCTCCATCTTTGGTGATGGCACAGGTAACTCCGCAAGTTACTCCAGATGATTTGGGTATTCAATACGGCGCGGCTACCGGTTTGGGAAATAAAGATATACGTGTTACGATTGCTAGTATTATTAGAATAGCGATGGGACTACTTGGAATCGTAGCCGTAGTAATTGTTTTAATCGGCGGTTTTAAATGGATGACTGCCGGGGGCAACGAGGAAGGAATAAGCGAAGCCAAGAGCTGGATATTTGCCGGCATAATTGGTCTGGCAATTATCTTGTCCGCTTACGCTTTGGCCACCTATGTAATTAATAGTTTAGTTACAGCTACTACCGGACCATAATTGATCATTGATTAGAAATCAATATGTATTTAATCTACATTCGAAAGGGGGTGAAAATATGATGAAACTGAAACAAATATTTGCTGTTTTAGCAACTATGTCAATGTTAGCTCCATCTTTGGTGATGGCGCAGGTAACTCCGCAAGTTACTCCAAATGATTTGGGTATTCAATACGGCGCCGCTACCGGTTTAGGGCAAAAAGACATTCGCGTTACCGTAGCTAGTATTATTAAAACAGCTATGGGCTTACTGGGTATCGTAGCCGTAGTAATTATCTTAATCGGCGGTTTTAAATGGATGACTGCCGGTGGCAATGAAGAAGGAATAACCGAAGCCAAGGGGTGGATATTTTCTGGCATAATTGGTTTGGCAATTATCTTGTCCGCTTATGCTTTGGCGACTTATGTAATTAGTAGTTTAGTTACAGCCACTACCGGACCATAATGGAAAATTTCCTTGCCAGCCAGAGGCTGACAGGCAGGGGGTTCGCGCGCGCAACCCCCTGCCCGGGAAATGTTTTCTGGTTGTCATTCTGAGCAGAGCGAATGAACTCCTTAAACGACGAGAGGGATCCTTCATTTCATTCAGGATGACAAAATCAAAATAACATATGATGGCATTCAAAAAAATATTTGTAGTTTTGGCCATGATGGGATTTCTCCTCCCATCTTTTGCGCTTGCCGATGATTTTGGTTTAGATAAGGCTGTGGAGGGAACAAAACTGATAAAGGCTGAAAGCGGTGTGAGTCCAGCAGACGCAATTCCCAATTTAATCGGGAAAATAGTTGGAGTAGTCCTTTCATTTGTCGGAGCAATATTTTTTCTTTTAATTTTATACGCCGGTTTTTTATGGATGACGGCCTTTGGCTCCCCGGAAAAAGTTGATAAAGCCAAA
>JBBUEJ010000061.1:0-2101 GCA_038056955.1 Patescibacteria group bacterium | reverse complement strand
GTGTCACGCACTTTGGCTACATGTGAGAGCGATGGTCTGTGTATCTGGGAGTCGGGTACTTGTATTTAATTAACTATACGTAAAGTTTGTGTTAAAAAAATATTTTATTATTTCTTTATTAGCGTTTAATTTGTTGTTGGTTCCAGCTATTCATGTCTACGCGCAAACAGATCTTTCCCAAGATATTGCCCAGAAAAGCGGTTATGGCTCGGCTACAAGCAACACCTTGTCGGAAACAGTGGGTAAAATTATAAAAATAGTTTTAGGATTGTTGGGAACTGTATTTTTAGCGTTAACCGTCTATGCGGGCGTGCTGTGGATGACGGCCGCGGGCAATGAAGAACAGGTTACTAAATCATTGGGGATTTTAAAAACTTCGGTGATTGGTTTAATTATTATAATCGCCGCTTACAGCATTACTTATTTTGTTTTAGCTAACGCTTTTGCTCTTACCAGTTTTTTAGGAAATAATGCCATGGCCGCAACCCCTTCTCAAGAAGCTCTGGATCAGTTAAACGCGGCCGCCGGCGCGAGCGGGGCAAATATTGTCGGTTCCGGCGCCACGGACCCGCGAATTATTGTGGCTATAATTATCCGGTCGCTTCTACAGCTTATTGGCATAGTTTTTGTTGTCCTAGCAGTTTATGCCGGATTTTTATGGATGACAGCCGCCGGCGAAGAAGACAAAATAAGCAAAGCAAAAAAATTATTATCCAATGGCGTGATTGGTCTAGCTATAATTTTATCCGCTTACGCCATTTCTTATTTTATTTTTAAATCGCTTTTAAGCGCTACCAGCGGCAAGAATCCATTTGGTTCTGGATTCAATTCTAATATTACTAATTACGGCCCTGATCCCAGTAATTATAACTGGTATGACGGGAATCCGTAAAATTAATTAAGCTTCGGAAGACAAAGTATTTTGTAAAATAATCTCACTCGCATCCGGGTAAGATTTTTTTATAATGATATCCGGGTTTAAAAGTATGGTTTGGATTTTTTTGGCCAGATCACCAGTTGAATCGGCTTTTAAGCCATAATGATTTTTTTTCAGATAGGACGCATTGTAATCTTCCTGTCCGGGGATGGGGTTTATGATTATAATCGGCTTTTGTAAATATATTGCCTCGGAAATGGTTAATCCGCCGGCTTTGCTTATAATTATATCCGCAATCCGCATCCACTCGTCAATATTTTTTGCGTCTTTTAAAATAGTAAAGTTTTTTTGTCCGAATATTTTTATTTTTTCCAAATCCTCAAAGGTGTGTTGATTATTTTTTCCGGAAATAACCACTACATTTATATTTTTGTGATAAGAAAAAATTGTAGTTACCGCTTTTTTGGCGCTAATCTTTCCACAAGAGATGGGCATGAGTAAAATTATCGGCCAGTCATTATTTATGTTTAATTCCTTTTTTAAATTAGCCGTATTTTTGGCGGCAAAAAAACGCGGGTGCAAAGGCATGCCGCTAACAATACTTTTTATATCTAATTTCTCCAAATCATTTTTTATTGCTTCGCAAGCGACAAAAAAATTTCTAACATTTGGAGCCAGCCATATTTGATGGGCATGATAGTCGGTAATTACCGTGTCTATAGGTATGGAGAATTTTTTTGGCAAAATCAGCTGGGGAGTAAATTGAGTGGAAATTATATGGTCCGGCTGGAAATCATGGATTTTTTTAAAAAACATGGCTGCGCCCAATTGAAAAAACGGCTTACATACGCCCAAGATTTTTTGCACGAAAGGCCGGTCGGTTAAGTGGTAAATAAATTTGTATATTCCTGGAACGTGACTGATGAACGTGTTGTAGGATGAAACCGAGAAAGCGCGCGCGAAACCAGAAAGATAATCCGCTAGGTCTATATGTAGTACCTGGATTTCCGGGTATAATTTTTGACAAGACAGACGCAATGCTTCGGCGGCGCGAAAATGTCCGGAACCGGTGGAACAAGATACGATAAGAAGTTTTTTCCCGCCAAAGCGGGATCTCGCCTCAGGGCGGTGATTGATGTTGGGCATATTTGGGGTGGCCTACGGGAGTCGAACCCGTGTTGCGAGATCCACAATCTCACGTAATAACCGTTATACCAAGGCCAC
>JBBUEJ010000060.1:0-4962 GCA_038056955.1 Patescibacteria group bacterium | reverse complement strand
GTAAAATTTTTAAGTTTGGTGGATAAAAATGTAGACTTAAAAAAATCGCCCAAAGCTTAAATTTAAATTTAGAGTCATGGTGGCAATGCGCTAACAGCTCGGAAACAAAACAGGCCGTTGCCAATTCTGCCCAGCTGGCCGACCAATTAGGAATAAAATCCCTGCCAGCAATTTTTGTGAACAATAAACTGATAAATACCGATAAAGATGTAAACATAGAAGAAATGCTGGGGAATTTTATTGGAAAGTAGTATGCTTTTCCGCCGAGCCAAAAAAATTATTATTATTATTTCGTCCGTCTTTCTTTTTATTCCAGTTTTTTGGAATAGTAACGCTTTGGCCGGTTGGTGGGACACACTTACAGATGTCGCTTGTATAGGTGTGGGATGCGGGGCTCTTAAAACCACGGCCGATGAAGTGGTAAAAAATGCGGTAGAAGAAGAGTGTAAAAAATGTGAACAACAAAATCAACAATGCGCGGTGGAAGTAAAATTAAGCGACACGGGATTAGGATTTGGCCTGCCAAACTTGGATATTAAATGTACGCCATCAACACCCACTGCACTAGAAAATTTACAAGCCGATCTATCTGCCCGCAAACCAGTTCTAGAAATAAATATCCCCGGATTAAACTTTAGCGATGTCATGTCATCCACCGATGATACCGGCACCTATTTTTATATCGCCTGGATACCGGAATTAATCTCGGCTCTATACAAATTTGGCATTGCCATCATGAGTATTGTGGCAGTGGTAATGATTATTATCCAGGGACTGCGCATCGTCACATCCGGCGGCGGCGAAGCCAAAACCGCGGCCTACAAAAAAATCTGGCAAGCGGTGGTTGGTTTATTCATTGCTTGGGGGTCGTTTGCTATTTTATATAATATAAACCCGGCGCTGGTGCAATTTAATGCTTTGAAGGTAAGGGTGGCGGCGGAAGAAGAGTCTTCTAACCCTATCATAGAGGAAGAAGCTTCGTCTGCCACTGAACCATCCACCTTGCCTCCGGGATCATATGACTCGCTCTTTCAAAAATATGCCAATTGTGTAGGAATCAATTGGCGTGTACTTAAAATGATTGCTCTGGGCGAAAACAGCAAACTTAACCCCGCTAAAGTCAATGACGCGGGATTCATTGGTTTTTTTCAAGTAAGGCCTGATTTTTGTCCGGGTAAATTTAAAGGTAAATATAAAAAGTACGCCGATCTATGCACAGTAAAAAATCTAAAAACCCCAGCCTTCAACACCGCGGTTGGCGCGCTGTACCAAAAAGAAACAATTAACCTTGTTAATACTTATTGTAAAAATGGTGATGTGGCATTGCAATTACAAATTTTTTATAGTGTTTTAAATACTGGCGCAGGTGGCACTAAAAAGATATTACAGTACGCTAAAAACCACGGTGGTTGTACTGAAAATAATTTAAGAGAGGGGTCGAGAATTTTTTGGCACGATGCTAAAGGAGGCGCGAGCGCTAAATGGTTTGTGAATTATTATCCGCCAGCCTACTGCCAAGAATTTACAGACAAACTTGATTGCATGGGAATAAGAAAATTTAATCACACATTTGCATCTGCTAAAAGGGGGGTTGCGCGCCAGGGTATCACATCTTTCCTATCACAATCATCTGGAATATGCCCGCTTGATACTGACACGCCTTTCCCTCCATCTTAAATAAAGACGAGTCCCGACAACGGGACTCGTACAAAACTCATATAGAAAAAGAGCTGGTCTTTTTAATCCACTGATTGCCGCTCCATTGTTTGCCTAAGGCGCTCTGCCTGTTCATCGTTTAGACTGCCCTCTTGTATCAATTTCGCCAGCAATCTATCCTGCACGAGGACGACAATTTTGTTTGACTCAAGATAATACTTGCCTATCTTCACCATTTCACAACAACCGTTCAGCAGTTTTACACCAAGCACCATTTTTCCTTTTTCGAGCCCCCCTAAATACATATCCATTCCTGTCTTCTTGGCTCCAGAGTCCATGGCATCTCCTTGATTCTTAATGCCTTATACTACCCCATCATTCTAATTTTGTCAACAAGCCTTTAACGCGAGCAACTTATTCCAAATGCACCCTGTTTTCCCAATCTTTTACCTTGCTCATTACTTGTGAATATTTATCCAAATTTAAAACAATAGTTTTGGCCGCATCCCGCGCTTTTTTTATCAACTCACGATCGGTCAATTTTGCCAAACGCAAATTCATCTCTCCGCTTTGCTCGGTGCCATACACCTCTCCCGGACCGCGCATTTCCAGATCTTTTTCCGCCAATTTAAAACCGTCGCTGGTTTGCTCAAAAAAATTAAGTCTCTCGCTGGCTCTGGTGGAATTGGTGTTGGCAAACAAAAGACAATACGATTGATGTATGGATCTGCCTACCCGGCCGCGAAACTGATGCAGTTGCGCCAAACCAAAGTTTTCCGCTCCTTCAATCATCATTACACTCGCGTTGGGTATATCCACCCCCACCTCAATTACCGAAGTAGTTACGAGCAAATCAATTTTGCCGTCTTTAAATTTAGACATCGCGGCTTCCTTTTCATTTGATTTTAATTTACCGTGCAAATAACCGACCCGCAAGTCGGGAAATATATGCTTGGAAAGTTTTTCATATTCGCTTAAAACGCTTTTTTTCTCATTTGCTGGATTTGCCGGATAATTAATAATTTCAATTTCAGGCTCGTCATTTTGTTCAATCAAAGGACAGATCACAAATACCTGTCTGCCCAGCGCGACTTGTTCGCGAATAAATTGATACGCTTTATTTCGTTTTACCGGCTCAACTATTTTAGTAATAATTTTCTTCCGGCCGAGTGGCATTTCGTTTATAATGGAAACATCCAAATCACCGTAAATCATTAGCGCCAGCGACCGGGGAATAGGCGTGGCGGTCATGCTTAAAAAGTGCGTACCCAAGCCTTTTTGCTTAATTAATTTTCTCTGCTCTACCCCGAAACGATGCTGTTCATCCACTACTACTAGGCCTAGCTTGTAAAAACCGACTCCTTCAGACAAAAGCGCGTGCGTGCCGACCACAATATCTAACTCCCCTGCGTTAATTTTCTCTATAATTTCTCTTTTTAACTTTGCCGGCTGGCTACCGGTTAAAAGCCCCACCCGCATATTTAGCTTGCTAAATAATTTTTCTAACGACTGATAATGTTGTTGCGCCAATATTTCAGTTGGCGCCATCATTACCGCCTGATAACCGTTTAAAAAAACATCGTACATAGCCATGGCCGCCACGACTGTTTTTCCGGAGCCAACATCTCCGGAGATCAAACGGTTCATCGGCTGGGTCTTGGCAATATCCTGCAAAATTTCCCAGGCAGAAATTTTCTGCGGTTTAGTTAGGGTAAATGGCAACGAGGCCACAAAATCTTTTATTTTATCCTCCTTAAAAAATATGACCGGAGCCTGCAAAGCCGCTTTCTGCTGCCTAGCCAATTCCGCTTTCATTTGCGTCAAAAATAATTCATCAAATTTTAACCTATCGGCGCTTAATTTTAAATCATTATCATCCGTGGGAAAATGAATACCGCGCAAAGCGGCGGCCAACGGCGACAAGTCCGCTTGTTCCAAAATATCTGCCGGCAGCCATTCTTTGGTTTTATCAACTAAATCTATAACTTGACTAATCAAAAAACGAATTTGTTTTTGGCTTAAACCGTACGTGGAAGAATAAATAGGCACCAAGCGCGCAGTATGGGTAGTACCTTCTTTTTTGAATTTCTCATATGTTGGGCTAGAGAGTTGCGCGCCCAACATATCGGTCTTAACTTTTCCGGATAAATAAACAACATCTCCGGGATGAATATTTTTTACTATATACGGCTGATTAAACCAAACCACTCTGACCGAGCCGCTTTTATCCGAAACCAGCGCTTCGGTGATTGTTTTACGACTACGAAAACTTCTTTTATTAGCTATTAATTCCACCTGGCCGCAAACGGTAACCAGCTCCCCGGCCCGCAACTGGGCAATGGGAACTATTTTACGATAATCTTCATAACGAAAAGGAAAATAGTATAATAAATCTTCGGCGTTTTTCACCCCAAGATACTCAAATTTATTAGCTGTTTTTTTGCCCACTCCTCCCAATTCATCTATCGGCGTATTAAAGTCCATAACAACGGAATTATAACAAAAAAATCCCTTGGAGGGGAAGACTCATGCTTGAGTGTCATTGCGAGGAGCCGTAGCGACGCGGCAATCCCACTGTTGACACTACCACTCAATGGGATTGCTTCACTGCATTCGCAATGACAAAACTATTCAATAACTCTGAAGACTTCTTCGGCGGTTGTAATTTTGTCCAAAGCTTTTAAGAGTCCGTCTTGCACCATGGTAATCATACCGCTTTTTACGGCCAACTCTTGGATAACATACTCGGAAACCTCGGCGCTTAAAATCGCCTGTTCAATTTCTTTATTCATCGTGAAAATTTCGTAGATGCCAATTCTGCCTTTGTATCCCAGGCCGCTACATTCTTTGCAACCCTTACCTTTATAGAATTTTAATTTTTTAAAGTCAACATTCTTTTTTTCCGCCGCCGGCAAGGTTTCTAAATTTTTTAACACTCGTTCTTTTTGTTCGGAGGTAAGTTTATCCTCTTCCTGGCAATGCTCGCAAATCTTTCGCACCAATCTTTGGCCAATTACGGAATTCAAGGCTGGCGCCAACAAAAACGGTTTTACGCCCATAGACAAAAAACGCGGTATGGTGCCGGAGGCGCTGTTGGTGTGGATGGTAGATAATATTAAGTGTCCGGTAAGAGCGGCTTGAATAGCAATCTCGGCTGTTTCCAAATCGCGGATTTCTCCCACCATACAGATGTCCGGATCCTGACGCAACAAACTGCGCAAGCCTTTGGCAAAAGTATAATCACGGCTGGAATCTACCTGGCTTTGATTGATGCCTTCCATTTTAATTTCTACCGGATCTTCCAAA
>JBBUEJ010000059.1:0-3542 GCA_038056955.1 Patescibacteria group bacterium | reverse complement strand
CAAAAATTTTTTGAACAACATCCGCGTAAAGCACAACCGGCACGGTCAGAATCAAGCTCACCCAAAATTTTTTCAAAAACATTTCGGTAGAATGCCCGGCGTGCTTATCCATCGCGCCATTTTGCGCTTTGCGTTTCGCGCTTTGCGTTTTCACGAGACTCATTCCGCATTCCGGACAAATACCGGGAATATCCCGTTTAATTTCGGGATGCATGGGACAGGTATAAAATTGTTCTTTATTATGATTATGATTCATTTATATCCCGTTTATTTCAGCAAAGTTTAATTAAGCAAGTTTATTCCACTTATTATACAACTTATCCAATTTCTTGCGAAATAATTAAACTTTAATTTTCTAAAATCAATTAATCATATAACCCTATTTTACCTCAATTATTTTATTTCGGCTTGTGTGGCCGGAAATTATTTGCAAACGCGATGGAGCGATATTTAAAAAATCAGCAAGCGCTATGATGACAGCCGCGTTCGCCATCCCTTGCCGCGGCGGCTCTTTCACCGAAACTTCAAAATGGATTTCGTCATTTTTTATGACTTTTTCATTTTTGGCGTTGGGTTTGGCTTTGACGAAGATTTTCATAATTTTTAAGTATAAGCAGGATTCGTATCTAGTTTCTTGGCTCCCGAATTAAAACCTTCGCAAACTTTTGAAATCATTTTGCCAAATCTGATACACAAATCCAAGAAGCGAAACCTCCACTGACCCGCCTCGCTACGCTCGGCGGAACGCTCGGGCGCGGCGGAAACTTGTCCCGAGCTTGTCGAGGGATTCCCTCCACACCCCCCCTTTTTCCGCCGCGCCCTCGCTTGGACGGCAAATTTTTTCGGCGGGCTTCAAAATTCTTGAACTCATATGCTAACTGCGGACTTTTTTCAATCTTAAATTATGTTAGTAGACAAATTTGATAAATTTTTGAAAACGGTGGATCTGCAAGGTTATAGAAAAAAATATAGTCGTATTAAAATTGTTGAAATGGACTTGCCTAAAGATATTCAAGCCATTGAGCTTTTGTATAAAGTATATTGGAGTGAAAAAAAATTTATTTCTTTTGATGAATTTTATGATCGATACCTGAAAGAGAAAAAGGGTGCACTAGAAAAATTTAGATTAAAATCAACAATGTGTAAGGATTGTTTTTATCGTGGTCTTAAAGCAAGAATTTATAGAACTTGGGCAGGTTTAATAACGCAAATACATGCCGGATATGTAGCTGAATCAGTTTTCGGCGACGGGACAGTTTCAATGTCTGCGGAATTGGATAGTCAGGGTGCTGATATACGAGTAGAGTATCGGGCGCACTTCTTAAATTATCAAGTTAAAAAAACGAGTTATAGCGGAGTAATGAGCAGAAGACCACTGCCACGAAAAAGGAAATTAAAGGGAGAGCCAATAGATATCAAATATGAGGTTCCGAATGTTTTATCAAACCCAAAAACGAAAAATGGTTTTGTTGTATTTACTCCCGAAACTTTTTTACCAAAGAAAGCAGACATAGATCAATCTCTAAAGTAACTTGGGTATAAATTTTGTGGAACTCAAAAACTTCTCTGCCATTCGTACATAATCAGGATTGATCTCAAAGCCGATATAAGATTGTCCCAGTTCTTTTGCGGCGACGCATTCCGAGCCGGTGCCAACGAATGGCACTAAAACAACGCCGTCTTTTTTAGGCGTAGCCGATTTTATTAGTTTTTTTGATAGTTCAAGTGGTTTTTGTGTCGGGTGCTTCATAATCTCATGCTTTTCGTGTTTTTGTAGTTGTCTCGGCTCAAATACTCCGTCGCAAGTTTTACACAAAAACCACCTCTCAATCATTCCCGCGCCGCCTGCTAAAGCCGCAATTTTGATAACATCTCTTGGCAACGCACCGTCTTTGTGCGCTTTGTAAACAGTTTCTAGGCCGCCTTTGCTAAATCTGCCGACAGTTCCTTTCCTTGCCTTTCCAGCGGCTCCATTCAAAAATCCTTCCGTGTATGGCTCTCTTACATCATCTCGATTAAAAATCGGCTTATCTTTCCACGCGCATATAATCGCCTCGTGGCTTCTTTGCCAAAAATTAAGAGAGGCAACATTTTTGTTTGTGTAATGCCAAATCAACCAACGCTTATTTATAGGAATTTCAACAGAGAGGTAAGCTAAGATTTCGCTGAAGCCATAAATAAATAGTGTTCCTGTCGGCTTCATTACGCGGATGCTTTCATTGATCCACTCCTTACACCAAGCAATATATTCACCCAATTCTCTTTTATCAATATTATTTCCAAAATCTTTGCCGATGTTATAAGGAGGGTCAATTACAACAACATCACAACTTTCATCCGGCAGTTTCTTAAGTTCTGCCACCGCATCACCCAAAATTATTTTATTAAGTGGCAAAGATTTTGTCCTTTTGGTAGTCGAGGTATCTATTTTTTCTGCTTGTAATTCTTCTTCATTCTGAATGACATCAATGACGATACCTTGAATTTTTATATCCCGATCTTTTCTAATGATTATCGGTTCGTAAGCCGAATTGGCCGGCTGTAGTCGTATTTGCGCACGCTCTTTGTAAAACTTTTTAAGTGTCGCTTCATAATTATCTATCAAGGCAACTACTCGCTGGCCGTTTTCTGCGACTTCCTGCTGTTTTACCAAAACAACATCGCCGTCTTTTATATTTTCATCAATCATGCTATTGCCGGCTACTCGCAAGGCGTAAACTTGCCCGCTCTTTGGCAATTTATTTTTTGGTATGGAAATAAACTCATGCTGACGAATTGCCTCAATGGGTTCGCCCGCGGCAATTGTTCCTAAAAGTGGAATTTTCACCAATGCTTCCTTTTCCGGAATACTAATCGCGCGCGCCCGATTTTTTAATTTCTCCAAATAGCCCTCTTTTTTTAGTTTTGCTATATGAAAATGAGCCGTTGAAACAGAGGAGAGTTTGAAATGTTTACAGACTTCTTTAAGTGAGGGGGCATAGCCCTTTTTCTTTGAAAATGATATTACGAAGTTGAGAACTTCTCTTTGTTTCTTTGAGATCATATACTATGATTATAGTCGAAAGAAAATAGAAAATCCAAGATAGTTTATCCACAACCCAAAATATGAAGGAAGAATTTGTAAAAAGTTCAATAATTAAATATCTATCCAGAAAGGAGTGGGGTACGAATTTGCAATTTGGCGGACTACACGACCGAGGTGTTGATATTAAGGTTCGTCATAATCGCTACGCTCGTTATTTTTTGATTGAGTGCAAGGGACAAGGGATAGGACGAGGATCAAGTGAAGTTGCTTTTGTATATTCTCTCGGACAAATTATTAGCCGTATGAAATCGGGCGGGACTACGCGTTATTATTACGCTTTGGGGTTGCCAGAGATATCAGCAAAAATTGCACTCCGTAGATTGCCATGGCAAGTCGCAAAGAAATTACTACTTTATGTTTTTTCCTGTGATCAGGAAGGAAATGTAAAACAATATTCTTGGCAAGATTTGAAAAAAGTGCAAGAATCCAAAAAATAAACCCGCCGAAAAAATTTGCC
>JBBUEJ010000058.1:0-1113 GCA_038056955.1 Patescibacteria group bacterium | reverse complement strand
AAATGTATTGGTTGCGGCGTTTGTCCGTCCCTGGCCGCTTCCACGTTTAAGCTGGACGACAATAACAAGGCGGAGGTATTTAATGCCGCCGGCGACGATGAAGCCACCATACAAATGGCCATAGATTCCTGCCCAACGCAGGCAATTTCTTGGGAAGGCCGGATTTCAGAGGACGCTAATCCGGCATGATTTCGGTAAATCAAATAGTTTTGCCTTTTTATTGTTTTTTTGCTAAAATACCTTCATAATATGTATGGTAAACTTTATATTGTAGCCACCCCGATTGGGAATCTTGGCGATATTACTTTGCGCGCCATGGAAACATTGAAGAGTGTTGATTTTATTTTATGCGAAGATACCAGAGTGACCAAAAATTTGCTGAATCATTATCAAATTAACAGGCCGCTCGTTAGTTATCACCAGCATACCGAGGAACGAAAAGTTAAAGAAATAACAAAATTATTGGCCGAAGGCAAAAATTTGGCGCTAGTTACCGACGCGGGCACGCCCGGAATTAGCGACCCGGGAGGATTGCTTATAAAATCATTGGTGAAAAATTTGCAACCGGAAATAATTCCAATCCCAGGCCCTTCGGCTGTTGTCACCGCCCTGTCTATTGCCGGATTCCCGACTGACAAATTTGTCTTTATGGGTTTTCCGCCGCACAAAAATAAACGCCAGAAGTTCTTTAAAGAAGTGGCCGCGGCAGAATACACAGTTGTATTCTATGAATCTGGCCACAGGATAAAAAAATGTTTACAGGAATTAAAAGAAAACTTGGATGCGGGCAGGGGATTGGTTGTTTGCAGGGAATTAACAAAAAAATTTGAAACAATTTATCGTGGAAACATCGATCAAATTATAGAACAAATGCAAGATGAAAGAGGAGAGTTTGTAGTCGTTGTAAACCAAAGGTAATATGTCAAAAGAAAAATTTTACATCACTACCGCCATTCCATACGCCAATGCCGATCCGCATATCGGCTTTGCTTTGGAAATTTTGTATGCCGATGTGATGGCGCGCTACCAAAGACTATTGGGCAAAGACGTTTATTTTCTCACCGGCACCGATGAGCACGGCCAAAAAATGTTGCACACGGCCAAAGAAGCGGG
>JBBUEJ010000057.1:0-1180 GCA_038056955.1 Patescibacteria group bacterium | reverse complement strand
TAAATTAAAAAATAGTCGCCTAAATTATTAGTTTAATTATTGTTTATTAAAAATAATTATATGAATAGATTTTTCAATACGCGAAAGACATCCGGTATTATTTTTGCCGTTTTGATGTCTTTTCTTTTAGTAGTTTTAATTACGAATGCGGCCACGACCATCAGCACGAATATTTCAACTGACGGGACTTTGACTGTTACCGGTTTATCAACGTTTAACGGAAGCGTGCACGCTTCTTCCACGCTTTTAGTGACTGATGTGGCAAGATATTATGAAACGGTGGTTTTTAAGAACGCTTCTGCCGCTCCCACGGCGGTCACTGGCGGTATTTATTATGATACCGATGATTCATTGCTTAAACTTTATGACGGCACTAATTGGGTGAATGTGGCGACTTCCACCGGTGGATCAGGTATTGTCGTTTCCGGGAACCGGATGCAGATGAATTCATTAGACAGTTATTTTACATTCGGCACAACCACTCAGCAAGGGCTTTCCATAATGACTTTGGAAGGAACTTCCACCGCGGCTATTCCTTTGACTATAGTGGCGCGTAATTCCGCGACGGCCAACACTTTTCAGATTAGAAACAGTGCCAGTGCGGATCTTCTTTATGTGAATGCCAGTGGCGGTCTTTTCGGTTCCAGCACTGCGCAATTTGACGGCGCACTGACCACGTACGGTTCTGACACGATTGGCGACGCGGTCGGAGATACTTTAACCATCAATTCCGGCATTATCGCGCATACCGGCACCTTGGCGACCACCACCATTATAAACGCTAAACATAACGTTTGGAGTTTTGCGACGTCAACTTCCATTATTCCGACTTTGACAATAAGCACTGTTTCTTCACCGAGCGGACGAGTTGGTATCGGCACTGTTGCTCCAAACACTACTTTTGAAGTTGTTGGCACCGCCAGCACCACTAACTTGGTTGTGGGCGGCGACAACACTAATGGCACATTGGCGGGGATGATCTTTGGGACATGTAATATTTCTCAACGTTCTTTGACGGCTACAACAACAGGCGGATTTGCTTGTACCAACGCAACTGGCATTAACACTAATTTGAAAGTTTTTGTCCAAGCATCTAGTTCATTAGCCGGTCATCTTACGACACAAAGTAGCGGCTTTACTATTGTTGGAGCTTCATCAACAGCTAATAATACTATCGGAG
>JBBUEJ010000056.1:0-1808 GCA_038056955.1 Patescibacteria group bacterium | reverse complement strand
TGGGAATATTCCCTTTTTTAACGTACATGTATGACAATATTTTCCAAGTCTTAGCGCTGGATTTTTATTACATATATAGCGTAGATACGCTTTCGCATTTGTTGGGCGGGCTAGCCATTGCCTACAGCGCCAACTATGCTTTGTCTTTAATGGAAAGAAAAAAATGGATTACAATACAAAAAAATATTTTGCGGGCCGGAATTATTGTATCCACAGTGATGACAATCGCGGTTTTGTGGGAATTTTATGAATTTATTTATGATATTTATTTATTGGGTCCTACCGCGCAGCCCAGCGTGGCGGACACCATCAAAGACTTGTGCCTAGGCATGCTTGGGGCCGTGATTTTTTCTTATCTATTTGTTTATCTGAAACTCGGTAAACGAGCTGACTAGACTGTCAAATTCATCTTTAGTTGCTGAAATTTTTATCACTGTTTTGGATTTTTTATAGCCATTTGGATAAACCTCCAAAACTTTTGAACCAATCTCTCCGTCCAGGCCCGCATCATCAAAAAATTTTACCAAATATCCTTTCCATGTGGATGTGGTGATATTTTTTGCTTGCACAAGGTTTGTCGGCGCGCCTTTGGTTATGCTATACCAATAACCATCCGAAAAAAACGTGATAGAATCGTCTCTGCGGCTGATAAACCAGGTAGAAGGGTAGGTCAAAGAAAACTTCGCGAAACTGTCTTCGCTATAAGTTGATTTCTGTTGCGTCTGAACTTTTTCCGCTTCCTGTCTGGCTTGCGCCCTCGCCGCATCTAGCTGATTGGCCGAATACCGGGCATCCTGACTGGTAAAATTATTTTTCCATGACTGGCACCCATACCCTCCCAAAATCGTAGCCAATCCCAGCACCCCAAAAATTAAAAGCATTTTGGAGGCGGCGGCAATTTTGAACGCTCCGGACGGTTTAATGGCTATTTTTTTCTCCATAGCGGCAATGCGTTCGCGGGTTTTTAAAACCGTATCCGGATTAAGCGAAATGCTGTCTATCCCCTCTTGCACTAAAAACTCGGCAAATTCCGGGTAATCGCTGGGCGCTTGACCGCAAATTCCCACTTTGCGTTTATTGGCGTGCGCCACTTTTATTACTTGGCGGATTAATATTTTTACCGCTTCATTTTTTTCGTCATAGACATGGCTAACCAGCGCCGAATCCCTGTCTACACCCAAAGTAAGCTGGGTTAAATCGTTGGAACCGATGCTAAACCCGTCAAAAATTTCCGAGAATTCTTTGGCCAAAATAACATTGGATGGTATTTCGCACATCACATAAACCTTTAATCCGTTTTTACCGCGTTCCAAACCAAATTCTTTCATTGTTTTTAAAACTTTTTTGCCTTCTTCCACCGTGCGGCAAAACGGCACCATCACAATTAAATTTTTCATCCCCCATTCATTGCGCACTTTTTTTATGGCCTCGCATTCCAGTTTAAATCCTGGTTTATATTTTTCGTCGTAATAACGGGAAGCGCCGCGCCAGCCCAGCATGGGGTTTTCTTCTTTTGGTTCGTAAGCCTCTCCGCCGATTAAAGTGGCGTATTCGTTGGTTTTAAAATCTGACAAACGCACAATAACATCATTGGGATAAAAAGCAGAAGCAATAAATGCAATACCCTCGGCCAATTTGTCTACGCAAAATTTGGCTTTATCTTTGTAGCCCACAGTAAGCGCGTTTATTTTTTCCTTTACTTCTTTGGACTGGTCTTTGTAATGCACTAGAGCCAACGGATGAATTTTGACAAAATTGGTAAAAATAAATTCCTCGCGCGCCAAGCCCACGCCATCGTTTGGTATATT
>JBBUEJ010000055.1:0-5491 GCA_038056955.1 Patescibacteria group bacterium | reverse complement strand
AAATTGCGGGAGTGTTTTTTAATTTTTTTATATCGCAATTATTTTAAAATTGGCGATATTACTGGTGCTTGGACATCCTCTCCTCGACTTAATTTTAACAAAGGTACAGCGATAAAAGCCAATCCGGCCGCCGCCGCTAAAGCCAGGGTAGCAACCAGTAGTTTTGTTTTGGTTATGGAACTGGTTTTGGTTGAGGTAGAAGTGTTGTTTTGAGTAAAAGGTGACATATGTTTGTATTAAATATTAGTTGAAATATTTTTCTATCCCTTATCGACCAAAGGGGTTTAATTATTTAGCCCATTCAGTTACGATCTTTTCAATGTCGCTGGAATCAACTATAGACAAGCCCTCTGCTAGTAAATTTTTTTCCAGATCTTCTCTCTGTTTGATAGCCGACTCTTTTTCCGCGCCGGTACTTTGGCTAATTTTAGAGTCAATATCTTGGATTTGTTTCCAGAGAGATTGCACGTTTGGGTATTTGGTTGCGGCCGCCTGGTAGAGCAGGGCGGAGACAGCGCCGTGGAGATGAGAAACACGCACCATAGCGGCGGCTTCGTCTATGGCGTCAATGGCTTTGTCCGGTAATTTTCTATCATTTATCATTTTTTTCGTCAGTTCCACAGATGCCTTTAGCGCCGCGTCTGTAAATTCTACTTTGTGGTATTCTCGGTATCTGTCTTTAATTCCCGCCATAATGGTCAATGTTTCGGCTTCGTTTGGCTCATCAACTTCTACGGGTTGAAATCTTCTTTCTAGGCTAAGATCGGTTTTAATATATTTTTCGTATTCGTTTATCGTAGTCGCTCCGATCATTTGTAAATCTCCGCGCGCCAGAGCCGGTTTAAGGATGTCGGAAAAATTAATAGATCCCTCACTGCCTTGGGATTGGACTACGGACTGGACTTCATCTATAAACAGAATAATAGAACGGTGGGAATCGCTGATTTCCTGGACTATTTTTTTGGCCCTGTTTTCAAATTCTCCGCGGTATTTTGTGCCAGACAGCAATCCGGCCACATCCAGCGCCAACACGCGTTTGTCTTTGAGAGTGTCCGGGATTTCTCCTTTGGCAATCAGGTTGGCAAACCCCTCCACAATAGCGGTTTTGCCTACCCCCGGTTCGCCAATAAGGATGGCGTTATTTTTTCCTCGTCTGGCCAATATCTGGGTTAATTTTCTTACTTCTTCTTCGCGGCCAACTACCGGGTCCAGTTTGCCATCTCTGGCCATTTTTGTAAAATCTACGGTGTACAGGCTTAAGAAAGGAGTGTTGCCACCCCCGCTTTTCATTTTTGAAATAAAAGATAGGCCGCCTTTTTTTTGGACAAAATAAATCATAGCCGCGGCTATTAGAGCTATACCAAACCAGATAAGTTTTTGAGAGTCAAACATACTAATTATAGTTTACTATAAATAAAAAATATTGTCATTTTATTATTCCCTTATTTTTTTTAAAATTTCTAAATCTTTTACTACTCCTTCCGGTTCGGTTTCCAAAATAAAATTAACTTTGGCCAGTCTTTTGTCGGCAAACAATGCTTTAAACCCGGCCAAACCGATTTTTCCTTCGCCAATGTGGTCGTGGCGGTCTAAATGGGAGTCAAAATCAGTTTTGGAATCATTGCAATGCGACATTTTTAAATTTTCCAGACCAACTTCTTTATCAAATTTATCCAGCGTAGCTTTAGCAGCTGCCGGAGTGCGAAAATCATAACCGGCGGCAAAGCCATGTTGGGTATCATAGCAAACACCGATATTATATTTTTTTAATTTGGGATGATGAACAATTTTTCCCAATTCTGCAAATGTACTGCCGATGGCATTGCTGGCACCCGCAGAAATTTCTACCAAAAATTGGGTACTGCCTTTGTAGTCCTTAAGCGCTTCGGCAATAGACTCAATTAATTGCGTAAATCCTTTTTTCGGTCCCAAATCTTTGTAGCTTCCCAAGTGCGTCATTAAGTAAGTCGCGCCCAGCATAGAACCGCGCTCCAACTCTTCGCGGGTTACCGTAATGGAGGTGTGTTTTATGCGCGGGTTAGCTGATGCAAAATTTATAAAATAGGGGGCGTGGATAACCCACTCTTTTTGGTTTGATTTCTGGCAATTATCTTTAAATTCTTTGGCAATTTTTTCGTCTAAAGGCGCCACCCAGCCGCCGCGCGGAGAGCGGGTAAACATCTGAAACACCTCACAGCCGATTTTGGCCGCGTTTAGCGGGGCGTTAGGTAAACCGCCGGCAATTGATACATGAGCTCCGAAGTACATAAATAAAAATATTATATCGTAATGATATAATATTTTTTAAGACAAGTAAACAGGAGGAGATTACTTTGTACCCAGAATTTTTTCTTTCAAAAATGCCAGTACTTTGCGGTTTTGCAAGGTAAGGGCCAGGGTTTCCATAACCTCCGGTTTTTTTAAGTTTTCTTCCACATTTTTATTATCCGGATAAGCGGCTCTAATCATTTTTACTTCTTCATCCACGTCTTTTGGCTCCGCTTCAATTTTATTCTCCAGAGCCACTTGGCGAGAGACCAGCGCGGCCTTTACCCGGCGCAGTGCTTGTTCGGAAAAATCTTTATAAATATCTTCCTCGGACTTTTTTAAGTCTTTTAGGTATTGTTCCATTTCTATGCCTTGACCGCTTAAACTATTTTTTAATTCGTGGAAAATTTTGTTTTTTTCGGCGTTAATAAGCACGTCCGGAACCTCTTCAAATGTGCTGGATTCAATAACTTTATCCAAAATTTCTATTTCTATCTTTTGATCATCTTTGTGTTTGGCATCAGCAATTAAATTTTCTTTCAAAATAGATTTTAGTTTTTCCAGATTTTCCTGGCCCACAGATTTGGCAAATTCGTCGTCTATGGTTGGATGCTGTAACTCAAAAACATCATTAATTTTAACTTTAAAATCCACGTCTTTGCCGGCCAAATGTTTTTGATAGTGGTCTTTAGGAAATTTGAGCGTGAATTCTTTCACGTCGTCTTTTTTTACGCCAATTAGCTGTTCCGCTAGTCCGGGAATATAATGCGGTTCGTTTAGGTATACTTGATGGTTGGCGGCTTGTCCGCCCTCGACCGGTACTTTATCAAAAAACATTTCTAGATTTATTACTAATTTATCTTCCTTTGTAGCTTCGCCCGACTTCAAAATTTCTTTGGTCTGCATTTTTTTTAAATCATTCAAAACACCATCAACTTCTTTATCACCGATTTCTTTGGCCTGGTATTTTACTTTGACCGTTGATAAGTTACCCAGTTTTATTTTGGGGAGCAGGGCCACGGCCGCTTTAAACACTAAATCATTGCCCGGAGCAATTTTGATTATGGTAATTTGAGGCATGCCCACGGTGTCCAGCTTTTCTTTTTTGGTCGCCTCAAAAAAATTCTTTTCCACGATGCTTTGCATGGCTTCTTCTATAATTTTTATTTCACCGACTTGCTGTTTTACCATTTCGTAAGAAGCCTTGCCCGGGCGAAAGCCTTTTATAGCCGCGCGCTCGGAGATGCGCAAAGCAGCCGCTTCCATATCTTTTTTGTAATCCGCCGGTTCTACGGTAATGGTAAGTTCCACTTGTGATTTTTCCAGAGTCTTTACGTCGTATTTCATACGGTTATATAGTAATTAATACTCGCTAATTTTAGTTTAAAATCGGGCAAATGTCAATGGCTGGGTGTAAATAAAAGAGCCGTTCTAAATTTTTAGAACGGCCAATTTTTCCCTCTTTGCTAATCAGGGAATGGGATATTCATCTTTAAGTACTTACAGAATTCATTCCAGATATTATAGGTAATTGCGCCGCTTACCTTCAGAAAGGCGGTTTCGATATCCTTTTTTCTTTCCTCTTCCGGAGTATCCAGAATTTCTATCAGACCAGAATATTTTGGGTCTTTTCCCCAAGCCTCAACTATAGCCATCGCGTTTTCAAATTCTATGTCATTCATTTTGACTCGTATCGTCGGCATGTATTACTCCTTTGCTGTTGAGTTTACCCTAGCATACAATCAAGATATAATCAATAACCAGGATAATAAAAATACCCCGACTAAATCGGAGTATTTTTATATAATTTATATTTTTATTTAATCAACAAACCAACAATCAGCAAAGCCACAATGTTCGCTACTTTTATCATGGGATTGATAGCCGGACCGGCAGTATCTTTGTATGGATCGCCGACAGTATCGCCAGTGATGGCGGCTTGGTGCGCAAACGAACCTTTGCCGCCGTAATTTCCTTTTTCAATATATTTTTTGGCGTTATCCCAAGCGCCGCCGCCGGTGGTCATGGAAATAGCCACAAATAAGCCGGTAATAATAGCGCCGAGCAGTAATCCGCCCAAAGCTTCTACACCCAACAGCCAGCCTACCAAGATTGGGGCCAGCACCGGAATGGTGGCCGGTAGAATCATTTGGCCAATGGCGCCTTTGGTAACGATATCTACCGCTTTGCCGTAATCCGGCTTGGCAGTTTTTTCCATAATGCCCGGAATTTCTCTAAACTGCCGGCGCACTTCTTCTACCACTTTACCAGCCACTTTGCCGACAGATTCCATAAGCATGGAGCCAAATAAATATGGAAGCAAGCCGCCGATAAATAATCCGGCCAAAACTTTGGGGTCATTAATTAAAAACTTTACCGTGTCGGGAAGTTTGTGGGTGAAATCAGCAAACAAAACCAAAGAGGCCAAGGCCGCGCTGGCAATGGCATAGCCCTTGGTGACTGCTTTGGTGGTGTTGCCAACCGCATCCAGATTATCGGTAATTTCACGGACGTTTTCTGGTAGTTCGCTCATTTCGGCAATGCCGCCGGCGTTGTCGGTAATTGGTCCATAGGCATCAATGGTTACGATGATGCCTGCCAGAGAAAGCATGCTCATCGCGGCCACCGCCACTCCGTATAATCCAGCCAATTGGTAGGTTCCCAGGATTGCGGCCACAATAAACAACACTGGCCAAGCGGTAGATTTCATGGAAACAGCCAAACCGGAAATCACATTTGTGCCGTGGCCGGTTTCACTGGCTTTGGCAATTTGTTTTACCGGAGCATAAGCGGTGGAGGTGTAGTATTCGGTAATCCAAACCATCACTGCCGCCAGAGCCAAGCCAATTACGGAGCAAATATAGATATTATTTACACTGTAACCAGCCAGACCGCTCATTAACCATTTAGTTACCGGATAAAAAGCCACTAACGCGAGTACGCCCGATGCGGCCAGACCTTTGTATAAAGCGTTCATTATATTTTGCGTTTTGCCCAAGCGGATACAGAATGTTCCCAGGATAGAAGCGACGATGGATACGCCGCCCAAAACCAACGGGTAAATAATAACTTTTTCGTTGCTCACAAAGAGCAGCCCGCCCAAAACCATGGTGGCAATGGCCGTGACGGCGTAAGTTTCAAATAAATCTGCGGCCATGCCGGCGCAGTCGCCCACATTGTCGCCCACATTGTCGGCAATTACCGCCGGATTGCGCGGGTCATC
>JBBUEJ010000054.1:0-2298 GCA_038056955.1 Patescibacteria group bacterium | reverse complement strand
TAGGGGGTGACATTTCTATTTGGGTATGGGGTGACATTATCACTTGGGGGCGACACGGCTCGCGCGTATTTTGACAACTAGCTAAGTGTGTGCTAAATTAATAACCAACGTCCACACTCAAGGAGTTTGACCATGCTGATGACTCGCGACGAAACAATCATGGCTTTAAAAGACGCACTGGATCTGGGAAAAAATGCCGTAGCCATGAAAACTGACGGCGGCGTCATCGTTCTTTGTGAAACTGATTTTCAAAAACACCAGTTCAAAAATGGCTTGGATTTGCGTAAAGCCGATCTAAACAAGGTAAATTTTCAAGAAGCCATGCTTCACGAAGCTAGTTTCAGCAATTCAAAGATAGAGCAAGCTAACTTCTACAAAGCGCTTCTTACCAAAGCAGACTTTACCAATGCCAGACTTGAAAACGCGGACTTTGGGAACGCCTGTCTTTATAACGCCGACTTTACCTATGCGTGTCTTCATTCTACAAATTTTGATGCATCAACCCTTGAAAGCGCGATACTAGATTCAACTGACTTGAGAGAGGCCAGTTTTAAAAAAGCAAACCTTTGCTTCGCAAATCTAAACTACACGAATCTTTTTAAAACATGTTTTCACGGCGCCAATCTTTTTGGAGCATCTCTGCTTGGCGCGAAAAATCTTATGGCCGCGCAACTGGTCCATACCAAAAATCTGGAGTATGCGATTATGGATCCGGGCCGGTTTGCCGATGCCGTGGCCGCAGGTTACAAACCGTCGCTGCATATATAAAATAAAAAGGAGAAACAAAGGGCGCCCCGACCTAGTCGGGGCGCCCTAAATTATTTGATTTATTAATATTTTTTACATCATTCCCATACCTCCGCCCATCGGCGGCATTGGTTCTTCTTTTTTCGGAATTTCAGTAATCACCGCTTCGGTGGTGAGGAACATACCGGCAATAGACACCGCGTTCTGCAAAGCAGTGCGCGTCACTTTGGTTGGATCCACAATACCGGCTTTAACCATATCTTCATAAACTCCGGTAGCGGCGTTATAGCCATGGTTGCCAGAATTCTTTTTCACTTCTTCGGCAATCACCGCGCCGTCCACCCCGGCGTTTAAGGCAATCTGGCGCAAAGGTTCTTCCAAAGCGCGACGCAAAATATTTACCGCCACCGCTTCTTCATTTTCCAAACTAATATTTTCTAAGGATTTAATCGCTCTTACCAAAGCCACGCCGCCACCCGGCACAATGCCTTCTTCCACGGCCGCTTTGGTGGCTCCGACCGCGTCTTCAATTCTGTGTTTTACTTCTTTCATTTCGGTTTCAGTGGCCGCGCCCACTTTTATCACCGCCACGCCGCCGGCCAGTTTTGCCAAGCGTTCCTGTAATTTTTCACGGTCAAAATCACTGTCGGTTTGTTCAATCATTTTTCTAATTTGGGCCACGCGGTCTTTAACATTTTTTTCATCGCCTTTGCCATCTACTATAGTAGTATTATCTTTTGTAGCGACAACTTTGCGCGCCGAACCAAAATCTGCCAAACCGGCATCAACCAATTTTAAGCCCACTTCTTCGGTGATAACTTTTCCACCTGTTAGCGTGGCCAGGTCTTGCAACATTTCTTTGCGTCTGTCGCCAAAGCCCGGCGCTTTTACGGCCAGCACATTAAACGTGCCGCGTAATTTATTTAATACAAATGTAGTCAAAGCTTCGCCGTCCACATCTTCGGCGATAATAACTAGTTCTTTCTTGCCGCTTTCCGCGATTTTTTGCAAAAGCGGCAGAACGTCCTGAATTGAAGAGATTTTTTTATCAGTCAGTAAAATATATGGCTCGCTAAACTCGGCTTCCATGCGTTCGGTGTTGGTAACCATATAAGGAGAAACATAACCCTTGTCAAAACGCATGCCTTTTACGGTTTCTATGCTTAAACCAAAAGATTGCGATTCTTCCACGGTAATCACGCCGTCTTTGCCAACTTCTTTCATAGCTTCGGCAATTTTTGCTCCAACCTCTTTATCATTGGCGGAAATAGAAGCGACGTTGGCAATTTCGCTTTCTTCCACCGGTCGGGAAATTTTTTCCTGTAATTCTTTAACCACCGCGTTTAAGCATTTATCCAAACCTCGTTTTAAGGCTACCGGATTAGTGCCGGCCGTAACATTTTTCATGCCTTCTTTTATAATCGCTTGCGCCAAAACCGTGGCCGTGGTGGTGCCGTCGCCCACATCTTCGTTGGTTTTGCTGGCCACTTCTTTTACCAATTCCACGCCCGCGTTTTCAAATTTATCTTCCAATTCTACTTCTTTGGCCAC
>JBBUEJ010000053.1:0-3701 GCA_038056955.1 Patescibacteria group bacterium | reverse complement strand
GCTGTTTTTCCGGCGGGAGTCACAAAAGATATTTTTCCGGAAGACGCGGGGAAAGTAAATTTTTATGATGAAAACGCGTTTATGATGTATGTGCCGGATTCCAAATTACCCAAGAAAATAGATAAGTATATGTCCGGAATTGATGTCGCGCCTTCAATTTTGCATTTGCTCGACATAAACGTTCCAAATTCTTTTGAAGGCCATTCTATTTTTGATGACAGAAATAAATATCCAAATTTGTTGGGCATGCATGAATTTGGATTGTATATAAATCAAATTGACGAACAAGGAAAAAGAACAATCAGTTACAATATCCCCGGCGAAATTAAATGCGAAGTCGGCGACCACAATTCTGCTACCAGCTCGCCGCTTACTTTGTGCGAATATTTGGATTTTTACAAATGGAAACGGCAGATGTTCGAAGAAGGGCGGTTTTGGGAGGAGTAGGGATTTGTTTTAAAATGAGAAAGTCGGTACAATGTAAGTGGTTATTTAATTAAATATGCCCAAAAAATCAAACTCGTTCGCTTCGGAATATATAAACATTCAAGGTAAAAAAATTGCCAATATAAAAGGCATAGATGTAAAAAGGCTAGACAAACTCGCCAAAGTTATCCGCGGCCTAATTTTCGCCGCCGTAGAAGCCGGGCAAAGCGGGCATCCGGGCAGTAGCGGCAAAGTAGAACAATGGTTGGCTATGACTTTGGGCGGGGTAATGGCTTTTGATCCAATGAACCCAAAAAACCCCGGCCGAGACAGGGTGGTATGGAGTAGCGGACATTGCACCCCGCTACTTTTTGGCGGGCAAGCTTTGTATTACGAAATTTTAAAACGCGCCGGCCGACAATTTTCCTTTGCGGTTACAAAAGCAGTAATGCCAGAAGATTTGTTGCGTTTCCGTCATGCCGATGGTCCGCAAGGCCACGCCGAAGCCCAGTATCCGTATTCCGATTTTACTACCGGCCCATCCGGTCACGGACTTTCCGCCGCTGGTGGTATGGCTTTGGTGCATCAGTCTTGCGGACTGGATACCAAAACTTGGGTGATAATGGGCGACGCGGAAAGCGAAGAGGGCATGACCTACGAAGCGCGAAATATTATCGCCACCAACGGTTTAAAAAACATGATTGTCAGTTTGGATTATAATCATTTTGGCATTGACGCCGAGATAGAAGAAGTGGTGTCTTCGCCGTATATAAATCACTGGCTGGGGCTGGGTTGGAATGTGATAGAAACCAACGGGCACGATGTTTTGGAGATGGTTTATGCCTATCGTTTGGCGGCCAAAGGATTTGCCAACAGCTCGCCCACGGTTGTTATTTGTCATACTTTAAAAGGTAAAGGTTATGGAAGCAAAGAAAACACCGCGGCATCACATGGTTCGCCGGTAAAGCATGACGAGTATGTAAGTATCATGAAAAAACTTGGATTTGATATTCCCGGCGAACAAGGCAAAGTAATGGCGGATATCCAAACTGTGTTGACACAAATTACCAGTGAAGATGAAAGATATATTTTGGAAAGATTAGAAGTTGGAGCTAAAAAAGTTTTGCCTGAATCCGTTTTGGTAGAACAGATGAAAAAATCTTTGGCTGGCCGGCCGCTGGTAGATCCGCTGGCTATAAAACGTCCGAAAGTTTTACCGCCAGAATTAGTTTTTAAAGCCGGAGAAAAAATTTCTACCCGCAAAGCTGTACAAGCTTGGTTTGCCTGGTATATGAAACAGACCGCGTTTTTTTATGCCGGAGCGGGGGATTTGGCCAAATCTGTTTATACCAATTCCGCCGAAGAAGTTTACGGACTTATTTCTCGCGCTAATCCTTTGGGCCGCGGTATTCGCTACGGTATTGCCGAACAAAATATGGCTATGATGGGCGCTGGCTTAACACAGGACATTTTGCCTGGCGGGTACAAACCGGTTTCGGTATTCGGAACTTTTGCAGTATTCACAAATATGATGGCCAACAGTATTCGCTTGGCGATTATTGGCAATCAACTTAACCCCGAAACCAAAGGATTTTTTATCGCTTTGGCCGCGCATGACGGCCCGGAAACAGGCGAGGACGGCCCCACACATCAGGGGATGTATTGGATGTCGCTCTACAATGCTTTGCCGGGAATTAAAGTCTACAAACCCACCGATGCCAACGAAACTATAGAAATGTTATTTCATGCGCTAGAAAAAGGCGAGCCAATTGTGTTATCTGTCTACAGACCGGAACAGCCGGTGATAAAACGCGGAGAAGTGCCAGCGGCCATAGAAGCGAACAATGGCGCTTATGTGTATAAGAAGTTTTCTGGTAATGGTGAGAAGTTAGTTTTGGCCATCTGCGGTATGCAAGTTTTATTAAACACACTGGAAATTATATCAGAACTGAAAGCCAAAGGTTTTGATGTAAAAATTATTGTGGTCACATCTCCGGAGTTGTTTGAAGATTTGCGAAAAACAGACCCGGCGAAAGCGCAAAGTATCTTGTCAGATGAAGAAAGACCGCTAGTAGTCACTCTGCACAACGGTTGGCCCGGATTTTTGTATCCGTTTATGCTGGAACCAAATTATGCCAAAAAGGCCATCGGCATAACTCATTATTTAAAATCCGGCAATGTTGTCGAAGTGTACGAGGTGGCTGGAATGACTCCAAAAGATATTAAAGAAAAGATTTTGGAGGCGACAGCCTAGCTTCTTGCCAAAACCCCAAAACTATGGCATACTGAAAAATCAAATATGTCCATAGATTTATTCCAAACATTAGCCACTGAAAAGAAATTCCGGCAGGATCAAGTGTTCCGGGCCTGGTTTGACGTAAACACGAATAGTTACGAAAAAATAACCACTTTGCCCAAAGATCTGCGCGAAAAATTGAAAGACAAGCCGTGGCTGTCGGTGCGGGTGCACGCCATGCATGAAAGTAAAAAAGATAATACCAAAAAAGCCTTGCTTAAATTGGCAGACGAACGTTTGGTGGAAGCGGTACTGATGGGCAGAAAAAATTTAACACGCGATGGTGGACGAGATCGCTATACTATCTGTATTTCCTCTCAAGTTGGTTGTGGTATGAAATGCGCTTTCTGCGCTACCGGTAAAGCCGGTTTTACCCGAAATTTAACTCCGGAAGAAATTGTGGATCAATTTCGTTTTTGGCAAAAGTTTTTGGCCGAAAGAAATGAAGGCGAGATAGACAATATGGTGATAATGGGCCAGGGCGAGCCTTTGCTTAATTATGATAATATAAAAAACGCTTTAAATTTGATTTTAAAATATACAAATATTGGTCAAAAACAAATTACTCTTTCTACGTGTGGTATTCCGGTGATGATGGACAAACTGGCCGCAGACAAAGATTTTCCTCCAGTACGGTTTGCTCTGTCTTTGCATAGCGCCATAGAACAAACTCGGGCCGCCATTATGCCGTCGCATCAGCCCGGATTTTTAGATTATTTAGTGGGCTGGGCAAAAAAGTATCACGAAATGCACCCAAGCCGCACTCATTTTATCGGTTTGGAATATATTATGTTGGGCGGAATCAATGACGGCCCCAAAGATTTAAAAGCGCTTATTACGCTCGCCTCAAAATTAGGAAAAATAAAAATAAACTTAATTCCATATAATAATATCTCCACTGTCAGTCTGTCGTCGGATTTTAATGAATCACCACCAGAAAATATTGCCCATTGGCACGAAACTTTAATGAACGCCGGAT
>JBBUEJ010000052.1:0-13041 GCA_038056955.1 Patescibacteria group bacterium | reverse complement strand
GCGATGGCTTTTGTGATGGACATATTATCTATAAGTATAGAGTATCAAGTATTAAGTATCAAGCATAAAATCAAAGTCTGGACAAAATTTTTGGTATTGTGATAACATTGTGCCAATATGTACACAGCCAAAATTATTGGAAGAATCACAGCCCTGACATTTCTTGCTTCTATTTTTTTTGTTTCCAACCCGCCCGCCATCGCAAGCCTGAGCTTGCCTCAGGCGTTGCGGGCGGGCACAGCTTTGGCCGATCCAACTTCTTTTTTCGGCCGTGAACTTATTCCCGAACCAACCATCCGCGTCGGCCTGTACAAAACTAACGAACCGATAAAATTTGTTTCTGATTTTTCTTACGAAGTTTGGAGCGGGGACAGTTCTAGAGCCGTTATTGCCGCCGGAGTAACCACCACCCTTAGTTATAAAAACGGTATCTATACTTTAAAAAGCGATAATCTAGAATTTGGCTTATCCGATTATCTGCGTTTAATTCCTCAAGACCAAAGCAATTTTTTTACTCTGGCAAATTATAATCGGCCGGTAAAAGGACGAGGAAAAATTAATTTTAACGTCTATCGCGGCGCGCTGGAGTATCGTTATTCACCAAAAAGCAAACAGACATATATTATCAACGAGTTGTTTTTAGATTCGTATGTGGCGGGAGTGGCGGAAACCCATGATTCAGCGCCAATAGAATACATTAAAGCCTTAATGGTGGCCGCTCGCTCCTATGCCTATTCGCATATCAGCAAAAATTCGCCCACGGAAAAAAGAATGTTTGATGTTTATCCCACCACGGTGGATCAAATTTATTTAGGTTATAATTCGGAATTATTTATGTCGCGGGTAGCCAAAGCGGCCGCGGATACCGCCGGAGAAATGGTAACCTACAGCGGCAATCCTGTGCCTACTCCATATTTTAGTCACTCCAACGGCCATACCAAGAATTGGAAAACAAAAGATCGGCCGTGGCTGAAAAGCGTGCCAGCAATTTATGATAAAGGCAAAAAAATGTATGGCCATGGCATGGGTATGAGCAATAATGACGCGATAAAGCGTGCGTTAAAAGACGGCTGGATATACAGCCAGATTCTTCAATATTATTACACTAGCACTACAGTGGAGAAGGTGTATTAGTGTTTCTCGTGGTATTTTTTGTCTTCCGACGAAAGAGTTAAAATTGTCTGACGCAATTCGTTTGGGTTCGGCACGTTGCGGAAAGTAAATTTTGGCACAGCGCTCGCTGTTTGCAAAATTATATTTCCGTAATTAAAAAGTGATGGAAAAATTCCGTGTATTTCGGAAGAGGCGTCTTGAATTTGGTATAAATCAACTTCGGAAATTGTGCGCGCGAACAGAGTTTTTTGTTGAACGTCCAGTAACCTGTCATTTGTTACGATCCACAAATCCAAATGAAAGGCTACGAAGTAAGTATAGAAAAATAATACCACCGAAAGATAATAAATACTGGTAAATAGTAGTCCGGCCGTGTAATAAACCGGATTTTGCAAAAAGTCTTCGGTTGAATTTACTAAAAGCAGATAGGCCCCAAAGGGCAGAACCAAAAGCAGGATAAAGAAAAGTATAACCGGCAAAAATGTTATCCAATGCCGGCGCACTATGTATTCCACTTTTTCGTAGCCTTTTTGTTTGAAGAGTTTTTGTAGGTGCATATTAAAAAAGATTATTTCCTCTGCCCAACCAAGAGTTATTCCAAATGGTAATTTGTTGCGATAAATCCACTCCCTGTAAAAAATACCAAGTTCCGTAGAGAATCAATGTTACCGAGGCCAGCACAAAGAGTGTGATAAGAAAACTGGAAAAAGAAGTGGTGCCGGTTAAAACAATATGGAAAAAATTTATGGCAAAGAAAACGCCTAGAACCGCCAGCGCGATTAGGTAGATTATAATAAAACTGGATAGGGGAACAGATAGCATAAAATTTTAAATTAAAGTTTGATTTTTTGGAATATCGTATCCCAAATGCGCGTAGGCAGACGGCGTGGCTTTGCGTCCGCGGGGAGTGCGTTCCAGAAATCCCATTTGCAGAAGAAATGGTTCGTAAATAGTTTCTATGGTGTCCATTTCCTCGCTGATCGCCGCGGCCAAGGTATTCAGGCCGGCCGGTCCGCCGCTAAATTTGTTTATTAAAGTATCCAACAAGCGCCGGTCTATTTCGTCTAATCCCAACTGATCAATGGCTAGCATGCTCAAGGCTTCGTCGGCAATGGTTTTATTTATTTTTCCATCATGCCGTACTTGCGAAAAATCACGCACGCGTTTTAACAGACGATTGGCAATGCGAGGGGTGCGGCGCGAACGGGCGGCAATTAGCGCCGCGGCATCCGGCTCTATGGCCATAGCCAAAATTTTGGCATTGCGTAGTAGTATGGTTTCAATGTCGCTGTGTTCATAAAAATCCAAATGAAAGGTGTGGCCAAAGCGATCGCGCAGAGGCGCGGAGATGAGGCCGATTTTGGTGGTGGCGCCAATAAGAGTAAATTTGGAAAGTGGCATGCGAATAGTGCGCGCGGCCGGGCCTTTGCCGATTATGATGTCCAAAGAATAATCTTCTAGAGCAGGGTACAAAACTTCTTCAATGGTTTTGTTTAAGCGGTGAATTTCGTCTATAAAAAGAATCTCTCCGTTTTGTAAATTGGACAATATAGCCGCCAGATCACCGACTTTTTCCAGGGCCGGACCGGAAGTGACTTTTATGTTGCTGTTCATTTCGCGGGCAATGATGTTGGCCAGAGTGGTTTTGCCTAGCCCGGGGTTGCCGTAGAGCAAAATATGTTCCAGCATCTCGCCGCGCTGGGTGGCGGCCTGCATAGAAATCCCCAGATTTTGTTTTATCTGCGCCTGGCCGATAAAATCGGTTAGTTTTTGCGGACGCAAACTGACATCCAAAACATTTTCTTCGGTATCGGCTTCTGGCGTGGTGAGTCTAGCTTGCCCCGCCGTAGTCCCGATAGCGTCGGGACGGAGCGGGGATTGTTCTTCTTCGTTTGAGTCTTGCATACCCATTATTTATGAAAGCGATATAATCACTTTTGTATCTAGCGCCTTAGCTATTTTTTCCAAAAAAGCCATAGAGGGATTATAATTTCCCGATTCAAGACGCGCTATCGCGGATTGTTTAGTGCCTATTTTGTGGGCCAGAGCCGCTTGAGTAAAACCTTTGGCCAAACGTTTTTCAATAATTGTTTGCGCTAGCAAAAATTCAGCATTAAGCTCCTGGTACTCTTTATGAATTACTTTCTCTTTGAGAAGACGTTCTTTTATTTTTGTATAGGATTTCATAGTATTTGAAGTATAACATATATGTTATATCTTGTCAAGCACTAATAATTTTTGTTGAGCAATATCCAAATCTTTCCGAGATATTTTTTGAGATTTTTTCACAAACCCGTGTAGTATTACAGCTCTGTTGTTATGAAATGTATAAATTAAACGAATTTCTTGCTGGCCTCGTATTCGTAATTCAAACAATTTACGATCTATATTTTTACTATGTGGCATTCCCAACTGATTCCCAAACCGCTCCAGCAAATCAATTGTGCGCAAAACTTTGGCAATAGTTGGCTTTTCAAGCTTTGTTAAAAATATTTCAATGTCTTCATCAAAAAATATAACTTCCATAGGTTATTTTATTGAACTTTGTTATGATAAAACGTAGTATAGCAAAGATAAGTTATTTTTGCTGTGGATAACTAATCATACCCACCTTCTTTTCTTTTATCTAAAGCAAAAAGAGAACATTTGGAGCAATGTTTTAAAAATGGTATAATGCTTTTACCCTCATCTTTTTACTATATATTGTGGTCAAAAATAATTTATGCTACAATATGTAGAAATAGGGATTTAAGACATAATTAACCATTTTTTAATAAAATTCTATGCAAAACGCCCTAGCCACAAAAACCTTTGTTTTAGATAATAACTTTAAATATTCCCCCGAGGGATTGCGTTTTGCTAGACTTTTTACCAAAGAAGGTGTCAGTCCATTTGATATGTTTACCTACGAATTGCGTCCTTCTTTAATTCGCGAACCAAGCGGCCAGATTGTTTTTGAAATGAAGGAAGTGGAAGTGCCAACCACCTGGACTCAAGTAGCTACCGATATTTTGGCGCAAAAATATTTTCGTAAAGCCGGCGTCCCTCAATATAATGCCGACGGCACTCCAGAGTTAACCCCGGAGGGCAAGCCGGCGCTGGGACCGGAACACAGCATGAAACAGGTGGCGCATCGTTTGGCCGGCACCTGGCGTTATTGGGGTGAAAAGTACGGTTATTTTGCCAGCGCGCAAGACGCTCAAGTTTTTTATGATGAGCTGGTATATATGTTAATTTCACAACGGGTAGCTCCTAATTCACCGCAGTGGTTTAATACCGGTTTGTATTGGGCATACGGAATTAATGGTCCGGCGCAAGGCCATTATTATGTTGATCCTGACAACGGTGTTTTAACTGCTTCCGTTGATTCTTATTCTCATCCGCAACCGCACGCTTGTTTTATCCAATCCATCAAAGACGATTTGGTAAATGAAGGCGGCATTATGGATTTGTGGATTCGTGAAGCCAGATTGTTTAAATATGGCAGCGGCACCGGCACTAATTTTTCCAATTTACGCGGCACCGGAGAAAAACTTTCCGGAGGCGGTACTTCTTCAGGCTTAATGAGTTTTTTAAAAATTGGCGATCGGGCCGCCGGCGCCATAAAATCCGGAGGCACCACTCGCCGCGCCGCCAAGATGGTGGTTTTAAATATAGATCATCCGGATATAGAAGAATTTATTGATTGGAAAGTAAAAGAAGAAAGAAAAGTGGCCGCGTTAATCGCCGCCGGCTATGATTCCGCTTACGAAGGCGAGGCGTACCAGACAGTTTCCGGACAAAACTCCAACAATTCCATACGTGTTACCCAGGAGTTTTTAGAAACCGTAGAAAATGATAAAGATTGGAATTTAGTCGGGCGCATGGGCGGGGTAGTCATAAAAACTTTGCCCGCCCGCCATCTTTGGGACAAGATTGCCAGTGCCGCCTGGGCTTGCGCCGATCCGGGCGTGCAATTTGATACCAATATCAACGATTGGCATACTTGTCTGCAGTCCGGTCGTATCAATGCTTCCAATCCCTGCAGTGAATATATGTTTTTAGACGACACGGCCTGTAATTTGGCTTCCATAAATTTGGGGCATTATTATGATATTGATAGTCTCTCTTTCGATGTAGAAGACTTTAAATATACCACCCGCGTTTGGACTGTTGTTTTAGAGATTAGTATTTTAATGGCGCAATTTCCTAGTCCGGAAATAGCCCAGAATAGTTATCTTTTCCGTACTTTGGGATTGGGCTATGCCAATATTGGCAGCGTGCTAATGACGGCCGGTATTCCTTATGATTCTCCGGAAGCTATGGGATTTGCCGGTACCATTACCGCTTTAATGACCGCCGAATCTTATGCCGCTTCGGCCGAGATGGCCAAATTTATGGGCACATTTGCGGAATATAATAAGAATCGCGAAGATATGTTAAGAGTAATGCGCAATCATCGCCGCGCGGCTTTTAATGTTCGCGAAGATGAATACGAAAATTTGGCGGTGAAACCGATGGGTATTAATCCGGAACATGTGCCGGCGTATCTGCTCGTGGCCGCCCGCGAGAGTTGGAATAATGCTTTGCAAATGGGCGAGCAATACGGCTATCGCAACGCGCAGACCACGTTGCTCGCGCCCACCGGCACCATTGGTCTGTTAATGGATTGCGCTACCACTGGCGTGGAACCGGATTTTGCGCTGGTAAAGTTTAAAAAATTATCCGGTGGCGGTTATTTCAAAATAGTAAATGAATCTGTGCCGGTGGCTCTGCGCGTTATGGGCTATACCGAGAACCAGATCAACGACATTATTAATTATTTACGCGGTCATGCCACTTTAAAAAACGCGCCGCATATCAATCATGCCACTCTGAAAGAAAAAGGCTTTACCGACGAAGAGTTGACAAAGGTGGAAAAATCACTATCCAAAGTTTTTGAACTCGCTTTTGCTTTTAATGTTTGGACCTTGGGCGAAGATTGTTTAAAACGTTTAGGATTTACCAGCGAGCAGTATAATGATAGCAACTTTAATTTAGTATTCGCTTTAGATTTCACCAGCGAGCAAATGGCAACAGCCAATGAATATGTTTGCGGAGCCATGACTATAGAAGGCGCGCCGCATTTGCGCAAAGAACATTATGCGGTTTTTGACACGGCCAACAAAAACGGCAAAAAGGGTCAACGCTACATCCATTATTTGGGGCACATCCGCATGATGGCCGCGGTTCAGCCGTTTTTATCCGGTGCTATTTCTAAAACCATAAATATGCCCAACGAGGCGACCTTGGAAGATGTAAAAACCGCCTACATCGCTTCCTGGAAGCTGTGTTTAAAGGCCATTGCTTTGTATCGCGACGGATGCAAGCTGTCTCAACCGTTGTCGGCAAAGTCGGATAAGAAAAAAACTGAAGACAAAAAAGATGATAATGAAATTAAGAAATTAGAAAATGAAGAACGGGCAGAGCAAAAATACAGCTTATCTACCAAAAACGAAGCCGTGGTAAATCAAATGGTTGCCGATGGCCAGGCGATAATGAAATATAATCACGATGGATCAATTCACGGGAACCGTATTTATGTGCATGGCGAACAGCGCAAACTGCCGTATAAGCGCGGTGGTATAACCATCAAAACAAAAATTTCCGGTCAGTCCATTTTTTTGCGCGCCGGCGAATATCCAGACGGAAAATTGGGAGAAATTTTTATTGATATGCACAAAGAAGGCGCGGCTTTTAGAAGCCTGTTAAATTTATTTGCTATTTCTATTTCTACCGGTTTGCAATATGGCGTGCCGCTGGAAGAATATGTGGAAAAATTTACTTTCACCCGTTTTGAACCCAGCGGCGTTACCGATCATCCTAATATTAAATTCTGCACCTCTATCATTGACTTTTTATTCCGCGTGCTGGGGATGGAATATCTGGGACGCACCGATTTTGTACAGGTAAAACCAACCGGCATTCAAAAAAATAAAGCCGAACAAATGGAACAGCTGGCCGCGAAATTAGGCGGTCAGCACATAATGCCTCTGGGCGAGCAAGTAGAGGCAAAAGATAATGTTCAAACGACTTTGCCGAATATGTCCGCCGAAGCCAATTCAATTGATAAGCAATTATCCGCAATGATGGGCGACGCGCCGTCTTGCGGCACCTGCGGACATATTACTATTCGCAGTGGGAGTTGTTATAAATGTTTGAATTGTGGCAGTACCACCGGATGTAGTTAGTATTATGAAAATCTACACCAAAACCGGCGACAAAGGCGAAACTGGTTTATTGGGCGGCAAAAGAGTAAGTAAAAGTAGTTTGGAAATGCAACTCATCGGTGAAGTAGATGAGCTTAACGCCGCTTTGGGCGTAGCTGTTTTATTTATTACGGAAGAAAAATTAAAATTGTTTATCCAAAATATTCAGCGAGATCTGTTTAAAATTGGCGCCGAGCTGGCAGGTTTGAACACGCCTTTGACCGATAAGCTGGATAAAATAAATAGTGATAGAGCGGGCGAGATGGAAAAAATAATTGACGAGTTTTGGGGCGAATTACCGGAATTAAAAAATTTTATTCTACCGGGAGGCAGCGCGACCGGCGCGCGCCTGCATTTGGCGCGCGCCGTTTGTCGCCGCGCCGAGCGCAAATTGGTGGATTTTGGCCAAACCATTCCATTACGTCCGGAACTTTACATTTATCTTAATCGTTTGAGTGATTTTTTATTTGCGTCCGCGCGCTGGGTTAATTTTCAGGCCGGGGAGGAAGAAATTAAGGTTTAAAAAAATAAGGAACGATTTCTCGTTCCTTGAATGGTGGTGTTCTAATTATCACAAAAATCCAGCGATAATCATCAGCAACCAGCCAATTAGGCACAAATTTCCGCCGAGTTGAAATTTTTGCGCGAGGCCGAAAGCTCTCATAAGCGCTTCTTTGCGGATCCGTTCCTCATGGCAACCCTTAAAAAAGCGCATGGCAAATTTGAAGTCTTTTACCAGCCGGAGAGTATAGAGGATGACGCTTCCCATTCCGATCATTATCGCCGGCAACGGCTTGATTTTTAGGTGTGGTAGGCGGGATAACACCAGCCAGCAGATTAAGTTTAGGGCAACGGAACCGATAATGCTGACCAAAAAGACCTTCTTGACTGTTCTGGCTATGATGGTCTCCCATATATTTGGAGGCAAGTCTTCGCGCGACATCGATTAAGCCTTGGTGGCGACCGAGGGGTCGTCAGGTGGCATCTCGAACGGGTCTGGCACCGGTTCGGATGGAGGTGACACAGGTGCGGGTTGAAGCATGCCAGCGGCGGCTTTATATAGAATTTCGAGACAGGCCGCAGTTTCGATATTGGCGTGGAACTCCGCTTTGTGACACTCTGTGCGGACTTTCTCTCCAGAAGTTTCGTCTTTTATGAACTCCTCATACAAGACCCACCACGGCTTGCGGCGGCCAGCATTCAGGAAGACCGAGAGGCGCGCGGATTCGTCAATGATGTAGGCCGTGAAACCGACGTCGATGAGATCGGTGCCAATTTCATAAGGACCCGTGTAGCCCAGAAATGATTTTTCGCTCGCGGGGTTCTCGGCTTCACGAGCAAAACAAAATGCGACCTCGACGATTTTGTCGCGTTCGATGGCGCGGGTAAAGTCCCAAGCGACTAAGGTGATGATTATGAACAGTATAAAAAGCGCGATCGCGAAGATCATCAGCATGCGAACCTCCTTTGGCGATATATTAGTATAGTATTGGTTGGGGTGTCAAATAGTGAGTGCCCGGGGCGGGAATCGAACCCGCATGGCCGAAGCCGCAGGATTTTAAGTCCTGTGCGTCTACCAATTCCGCCACCCGGGCATTTATGTTTTTTAAAAGAAAACTGTAAAAATATTATCATAAGACGGGGCAAATTACAAGCGGCTGTGGATATGATATAATATCCTCATGCTTGTCAAAAATACAAAAGGTTATATGTTAATAGAAGTGGTAATAAGCCTGGGAATTATCGCGATTTTTTTTATTTTGTTTCAGGCGGCGGCCATCACCGCTATTTTAAATCGCGATGTTAAACACAAAGATTTAGCTTTGCGAATTGCTCAAAGCCAAATAGAAAATTTGCGCTCGCTGGGTTACGCGGTTTTGCCCACCAGCAGTTCGTTTTCCGACGCTCAACTGTCGTCATTGCCAAACGGGCAAGCTTCCACAACCATTAGCCAGTATAATAATAAAACCAAACAGGCGGTAGTAACGGTATCGTGGCAGGAATCCGGCGCAAAAAATAGCCACAATGTTTCCCTTAGCACTCTAATTAGTGAAGGAGGATTATAGGGAGCATATTATCAATAAGTTTTTATGACCAAAAGACACAATTTAGGAAATAGGGGCTTCGCCACATATTTCCTTCGCTCACTCGGGAAAGAAAAAAAAGTTTTCTTTCCACTCATTCGACTCGGAAATAAAGGCGTGACGCTGATAGAAACTTTGGTAGCGGTTGGTTTGTTTATATTAATAGCCCTAGCTTTGTTTGGGGTATATGAAGTATTTGGAAAACTTTACAATTTGGGCGGCGCCAATTTTACGGCCGTGGGCGGGTCGCGATCCGCGCTAACACAGCTTTCTAATTTTACTTCCCAAGCCAACAGAGTTCTGCAGAATAGAACTATAAATAGCATAAATTATATCAGCGGCACCACTACTTTAGTGTTAAAGCTCCCCGCCATTGATATTGCCGGAAAGACCATAGATAACATTTGGGATTACGCGGTATTTTATGTTAGCAGTACAAACCTTTATAGTTATTTAGAAAAAAATGCCGGCAGTTTCCGCGTTGGGGGCGGGCTAAAATTATTAAGCAACACGATTGTGAGCACAAATTTTAGCTATGATAATGCCGATTTTACGCAAGTAAAAAAAGTGACGGCTGCGGTGACTACCACGGCGGTGGAAAATAGGGTGTCGGTGATCAGTCAAGCCAGCGAACAAATTTTTTTAAAAAATTATTAAAAGTAAAGCATGGCCATATTAATTCCAAAGAATAACCAATCGGGGCAGATTATTATATTTGCTATGGTTTTTATGGCCATCATGCTAATGCTGTCCACGGTTCTGGTCAGCACATCCTCGCTCCACTCTGGCGCCCAGCGGCAAACGGTGGCGCGCGCGCAGGCGTTATCTATCGCCGAAGCCGGTTTGGATAAAACCATTTATCAGCTTAATCAGGATGCAAATTTTACCGGTGAAAGTGATGTGGTTTTGGGCGAAGGAAAATTTAGCACGGTAATTTCCACCGTTGATTCCAATCACAAACAAATTGTTTCCACCGGCCGGGTTACATATAAAAACGGGGCGGTGGCCGAGCGGCAAGTAAGTGTCATTGCTAGCATTGATTTAACTGTGGTTAGTTTTCAATTTGGCGTGCAAGCCGGCTATGGCGGTTTAAGCATGGACAATAATTCCCGGGTTAATGGCAATGTATATGCTAATGGCAACATTAGCGGCGTGGGCACAATTACCGGCGACGCCTCGGTGGCGGCCGGTTCGGCATTAATCCCCGACCAGAGTTGGCAAATAAGTAATGCCGATTTTTTATTTGGCAATACAAACGAACGGGACGATGCGGCGCAAAGTTTTGTGCCGAGCCAGACTAACATAATTACCAAAGTAAAAGTTTATTTAAAAAAAATCGGCGATCCGGGAAATTTAACGGTTAGGATTTTAACCGATAATAGTGGTGAACCATCCGAAGATGTATTGGCGAGCGGGTCCATTTCGGCCTCAACTATTACCGGCAGTTACGCGTTTATTGAAGGCGTTTTTTCCGATAATCCCACTTTAATTAGCGGGCAAAAATATTGGTTAATGCTATCTTCGCCGGTGCATAGCAGTAAACATTACAGTTGGGGATTGGATAATACCGATGGTTTTGCCAGCAACACCGGCAAGTATAGCGCCAAATGGGACGCTAGCAGCCCGGTTTGGAACGCGGCTGGCGGCGATTTTAATTTTCAGACTTTCATGGGCGGCGCGACCACCTCAATTTCGGGCATAACAGTAAATGGTACCGCGCGCGCTACCGAGATGACTGCTTGTACTATTGGCGGGGCCGCTTATTACCAAATCATCAACACTTGTTCGGTGGCAGGCGCCGCCTACCCCAGCAGCACTCCTCTCGCTCCACAAGCCATGCCAATTTCGCAAGCTCAAATTACCGATTGGGAGGCCGCCGCCGCACTCGGTGGCACGATTGGCGATGTTCTATTGGAAGGTAATGACACCGCCACGCTCGGCCCGGTTAAAATTAATGGTAATTTATCTGTGAAAAATAGCAGTACGCTATGGATAGCCGGACCAATTTGGGTGACAGGCAACATTCTATTAGAAAATAATTCAGTTGTTTCCAGCATAGTTTTGGGTAATAGCGGTACAATAATAATCGCGGATGACACATTAAATCCAACAGAAGACGGCAAAATTGTGCTTAAAAATAACTTTAGCGTGCAAAACAATGGCAACCCGGGGAATAATTTAATGTTTATTAGCAACCACTTTGGCACCGATGCCGCCATTTCTTTGCTTAACAGCGCATCCAGCTCTATTTTTTACGCGCCCAATGGCACCATTGAAATGGAAAATAACGCTTCCCCCATTCAACTTACCGCCCACTTAATTCATTTGAAAAATAACGCAGTCATCAATTACCAAACCGGCCTTCAGAGCGCAAATTTTACCAGCGGCCCCGGCGGCTCTTGGGCGTATCAAGCGGGTACTTACGCGGTAATTAAGTGATGGAATAATTAAAGGCCTTGCCGAGCGGATACTTTTTGGTATAATGGAAATGTTATAAATTTTAACTGTATGTCTAACAAAATCCGCAAACTCGTCATCCCCGTCGCTGGCTTGGGCACTCGTTTTTTGCCGGCCACCAAAGCCCAGCCCAAAGAAATGCTGCCTATCGTGGACAAGCCAATTATTCAGTATGTGGTAGAAGACGCGGTAAAATCCGGCATCACCGATATTATTATGGTTACCGGCCCCAGTAAACGGGCGGTAGAGGATCATTTTAGTCCCAATTACGAATTGGTCAATTTGTTAAAAAAACAAGGCAAAGAAGATGTGGCGGAAGAAGTAAAAAAAATATCCGAACTGGCCAATTTTATTTTTATCCGTCAAAAGGGGCCGTATGGGAATGGCACGCCCGTGTTGTGCGCCAAAGATGTGGTTGGCAATGAACCGTTTGCGGTAATGTGGGGTGATGAGTTTTTTTACGCGCCAGAAAAACCACAACTCAAACAATTAATGGAAGTTTATGAAAAATATGGCGAACCGGTTCTGACTGCCTATGAAGTGGATGATAAGGGAACTGAAAAGCACGGTATTATAGACGCGCTGGAAGTTGAAGACGATATTTTCAATGTTAAAAATATTGTGGAAAAACCGGGTCCAAAAAAAGCGCCTTCGCGTTTGGCCAGCTTGGGCGGATTTATTTTTACTCCCGATATTTTTGAGGCTTTAGAAAATACCGAATTGGGCAAGGGCGGCGAATTGTGGCTGGTGGACGCGATTTTCAAATTATTAGCGAAACGTCCGGTCTACGCCAAACTTATCAAAGGAACCTATTATGATACCGGCTCCAAACTCGGTTATCTTAAAGCCAATGTAGATTTTGCTCTGCGCGATAAAAAATTGGCCGATGACTTTAGAGATTATTTGCGAAGTGTGATATAATATTAACCATAGCTTGTCATGGTTTCTATGTCTAAAAAACTATTTTTCATTTTAGCTCTTGCTATATTTTTACCTCTGGCCGGTTTGGGTTGCAAAGGCTTATCACAGGAGCAAGTGGCCGCTACCAAACCAATTACTTTAGAGTATTGGACTGTTTTTGATGATGTGGACGCTTTGCAAACTCAAATAAATAAATATAAAGCCGACAGACCCTATTTAACTATCAATTTAAAACAACT
>JBBUEJ010000051.1:0-4059 GCA_038056955.1 Patescibacteria group bacterium | reverse complement strand
TGGTAGGCGCGGCCACTCCTTTTTTTGTTTTTCTTTTAAGCAATGTCTTTTTGCGTGAAAAATTAACAACCATGAATTTAGCGGCCATATCGGTTTTAATATTCGGTTCTCTAATAATTTCCTTTGAAAAAAGCCGGCGCCACAATGGCTGGCATAGGGGCATGGCCTGGGGGATTTTGGCCGGATTGCTGTTTAGTATTTCGCATGTGACGTCCAAATACGCCTATGACGCTTACGGTTTTTATAACGGTTTTGTCTGGACCAAATTATGGATAGGCGTCTTTGGCGCCATGTTGCTATTTTCTCCGTCCGTCCGCGCGCTTTTTTATAAAAAACAAAAGTCGCCGAATAAACCGCCCGGCCAGTTTTTTTTGATTTTTACAAATAAATTTTTGGGAGTGGGCGGAGTGATTTTAATACAATATGCCATTGCTCTTGGCAGTGTGTCATTGGTTAACGCCTTGGCTGGCGCGCAGTACGCGCTGTTGGTGATTTTTGCGGCTTTACTTTCTAAATTTTGGCCGCGAGTTCTTAAAGAAACATATACGCGCAAAGAAATTTTTCAGGAAGCCGCGGCCGTAGCTTTGATCGGTTTGGGCTTAGTTTTATTATTAAATTAATATGCGTAAATTAAATTTTTTTATATCGGTGATTTTAATTTTGGCCGCGGCATTTACTATTTTTATTTTAATCGTTAAGTTCCAATCTAAACGCGAAAAAAATATGATCTACGGCGTAAGTTTTAGCACCGAGTACGTTGCTTATCTGGGCCTTGACTTTAAAGAAGCGTTTAATAAAATTTTGGATGATTGGAATTTTAAGCATATTCGGTTGTCAGCGCAGTGGAATTTGATAGAAAAAACAAAAGGCCGGTATGATTGGAGCGATTTAGACTGGATGATGGATTCGGCGGCCAAAAGAAATGCCAAGGTAATTTTGGTAGTTGGGCATAAAACGCCGCGCTGGCCCGAATGTCATTTCCCCGGTTGGATAGACGCTTCCAGTCATAGCATTCACCAATCGGATTTATTGAATTTCATAAAAGTTGCGGTAACGCGCTACAAAAATCATCCGGCTTTAGAAGTTTGGCAGGTAGAAAATGAGCCATTTTTGAGTTTTGGCAACTGCAAACCAATCAGCGCGCAGTATTTAAAAGATGAAGTGGCCTTGGTTAAAAAAATTGACCCTAGCCATCCCGCTATGGTTACAGATAGCGGCGAATTAAGTTTGTGGCGGCGCACGACCAAACAGGCGGATCTTTTTGGCACCACCTTATATAGAGTAGTCTGGAGTAAAATGTTTGGTTATTTGAATTATGACTGGTTTTTGCCGCCTCTTGCTTACACGGCTAAGCTGTGGCTTAATGGACGGGATATGAACAGCGCCTATATTACCGAGCTGCAAGCCGAGCCATGGATACCAGATAAAGCTTTGGCGGACACTACGCTCGCCGAACAGTTTAAATCTATGAATTTAGAGCGGCTAAAGAAAAATATAATTTTTGCCGAAAAAACCGGCATGCCTAGAGCCTATCTTTGGGGAGCGGAATGGTGGCTGTGGCTGGAAAGTCATGACGCGCCTGAATTCTCCGATTATATTAAACAATTAAAAAAGGAATAATTAAAATTGGTTGATATGCGCTTTTTAAAGAAAATCATTCATTTTTTATTAGCATGGTTCGCTTATTGGTTCTACGGTCGTCCGGCCCGTAAATTAATTGTAATTGGCGTTACCGGCACCAAAGGCAAATCTACCACTTGCCGTCTTATTGCGTCAGTACTAGAAGCGGGCGGACACAAAGTGGGGCTTTTATCCACCGTAGAATTTCAGGTGGGCGAAAAGCGCTGGCCCAACGAAAAAAAAATGACCATGTTGGGCCGGGGAAAAATTCAAAGCATGTTAAAACAAATGGTAAAAGCGGGCTGTAAATACGCGGTGGTAGAAACGTCTTCCGAAGGAATTTTACAATATCGTCATATAGGTTTGAATTACTACACAGCGGTATTCACCAATTTAGGCGCGGAACACTCGGAACGTCATGGCGGTTTTGAGAATTTAAAAAAAGATAAAGCAAAAATTTTCCTTAAAGCAAAAACAATAGTTGCCAATGCGGATGACAAGCATGCGAATTATTATTTAAATTTTCCTGCGACAGAAAAACATACTTTTGGTTTGAATTCTCAAAATCAGCCGGAAATTTTGGGAGAAAATGTTGTGTCTGATCAAAATGGTACTGATTTTACGGTTGATGAAAAAAAATTCAGATTAAATATAATAGGAAGATTTAATGTGTATAACGCGCTGGCCGCTATTGCCGTCGGCAGGTCGCAAAACGTTCCTGAAGCCAAAATTGCCGAGGGTTTGGCCAGTGTAAAACTGGTTGAGGGTAGAATGGAATTGGTCGATGTTGGTCCCGACTTCGCTACGGCTTCGACGGGCAAGCAAGATTTTAAAGTAATTGTGGATTATGCGCATGAACCCATGAGTTTGACGGAGTTGTTTAAAAGTCTGCGTGAAATGGTTGGTGGTGGTAAGGTTATTTCCGTGGTCGGTTCGGATGGCGGCGGACGCGATAAAGGCAAGAGAGAAGCTATGGGCGAAGTGGCTGGTAGATTGGCGGATTATGTTATAATTACGGATGTAAACTGTTATGACGAAGACCCGAAAGCTATTGCCGAGATGCTGGCTGTTGGCGCAAGGAAAGCTGGAAAAAAAGATGGCATGGATTTGTTTGTTATAATAGATAGGCGAGAGGCGATAGCCAAAGCTATATCTTTGGCCAGCACCGGAGATGTTGTGGCCATTACTGCCAAAGGCACAGAACCATATATTGCGATGGCGAATGGCAAAAAAATTCCTTGGGACGATAGGCGAGTGGCGAGAGAAGTCATTGGAAAGCAAATAGCAATTTTATGAGTTTAGCCAAAAAAATTCATTTAAAAGATGATGAAAAAATTATCACCATAATTACGCCTTATATCCTCGCCTATGCCTGGAAGTATTTGTTTGGTTTGGTATTTTTATTTGCTTCTTCGTTTTTTATGTTCCGCCTGTTTTTTTATGGCTGGTGGGGGAATATTGTTTATGGGCTGGGAATGTTTTTGGGAGTTTATATAATTTTTCGTATCTGGTTTGTGAATCACGCCAATGTTTTGGTTGCCACCAGCGATCGGGTTGTGGACATTCACCGGTTGGGCTGGTTTGATGAAATTATTTCGTCCGTTAGCTACTTGGACATAAAAGACGTGGCTGTAAGAAAAAAAGGAATCGCGCAGAGCCTGTTTAATTTTGGCGGCATCGCCATCCAAACAAAAAGCCAGCAATTTATTTTGGAGATATTAAATATCAAGAGTCCCGCGAAGATCCAGCTTTTACTCTCGGATATTAGTCAGCAATATAAACAAGATATTAAAGTTGCCAATACGCGGGTGGTATATAATAATTTTATCAAAATAATTCCCGATTTAACGGACGGCGATTTAAAAGAAGCGGCGCGGTTAATCAACGAACAGTTTGGCGGTGATGTGGTATAATATAGCTAATAATTTTTAAATTTTATAATTGTAATGAAGTGAGAGAAAAGGTCGCTTGCGAACTTTTCCGAGCGAGTTACAAATATATCTTGATATAATTATTAATTTTTAAAAATTACAAAATTAGAAATTAAAAATTTCGTTTCATTATGTCTTCCGCAAAAGACGCTGGTTGGAAAATTATTCTAGGCTCCAAGCTATTTACGTTGGTGGCAAGTATCATCGCGATTATGGTGATGTTTGGGTACGCGCGGGCTTATTATCAAGATTATTTGGTAACTCAAGAAATACAGCATTTGCAAGATCAAACGAAAAAACTGCAAGTCAAAAAAATGGAATTGTTAGAAGTGCTTAAATATGTAAAATCCGATAGTTTTGCCGAAGAAAAAGCGCGCACGGAATTAAATATGGTAAAGCCAGGCGAGGCTGTGGTGGTGGTGCCAACAGCTGAAATTACGGACAATAGACAAGAAAATAATGCTGTGGTAGGATTTAGTAATATTTCTAATTATAAAAAATGGTGGCA
>JBBUEJ010000050.1:0-2382 GCA_038056955.1 Patescibacteria group bacterium | reverse complement strand
CCGTAAATTTTAGTAAAATACGGTTGCATGGCCGCAAAAACACGGCTGTCCACATGTGTGGTGGCCGCGTGATCCAGATACACTTCTTTAATTTTTTTTGGTTTTGGCAGCATTAGAACGGTAAAGTTAAATTTATATTTTTTTTGCCTGCCAATAATTCTTTGTTAGAATTTTCCATATCAAAGTTAACGGCGAACGGCACCACTTCTCCGACCAAAGATTGATAAAATAGCTGTTTATTTTTTTTGCCAAACTCGTAAATTTCTTTTGTTACTTTTACATCCTGCTCGCAATATTTTTTTATCTCGTCTATTTTGCCTTCTTTCCACCAGCGTATGGCCTGCAAACCATCGGCGCTTTTTTCCATATCCAGCGTGGCCATGGCGATGGAATTTAATTTTAAGCGTATACCGGTGCTGGCTTTAACTTTTTTCATGATATCCAAATGATTTATGACCGACAAATCGCCCGGATAATAATTGTGCAAAATTGGCAAATCAAAATGCTCGCTGTTGTAGCCGATAATGCGGTCGGCCTTTTCCAAAATCGGCCAAAATTTATTTAATTCATTTTCCTCAAAACTGGTATAACTGTCGGTGGCGTAACTATATATAGAAACACACGAGATTTTAAATTTCTTAAAATCATTGTCCACGTCCGCAAAAGTGTTTTGCGTTTCTATATCAAAAACTATTTCGTTGAGCATAAGAATATGAGATTATTTCAGCCTTGTCAACAATGGAATTATCAATTAGTTTTTCATACTTTAAAACATCATTTAGCCTGGTTTTGGTTTCGGGGTGTTTGGCCACAAACAAACTGCAGCAATCTTCATAAGGACGGTTGGAAATGTCCAGCGTGCCGATTTTTCGGGCCAGGTCTATTATATCTTTTTTATTCGTCCCTATCAATGGAGTTAATTTTAACAAATTGGAAGCTTCGGCAATAACGGCCATATTTTCCAGAGTTTGCGAAGCCACTTGCCCCAAACTATCGCCGGACACCAAGGCTAGAAAATTATTTTGTCGCGCAACCTTATCGGCAATTTTATTAAATATCCGGCGCGTAGTTATCATGCGGTATGGCGCGGGCACATGCATAATTATTTGTTTTTGAATACCCTCAAACGAAACCATAAATAATTTTATTTCCGGCTGATAGTTGGATAATACTTTTGCCAAATCAAATATTTTTTCGCTCACCGCTTCGGTAACTTGAGTTTGATTTTGAAAATGAATAAGGTTTACTTCCCCGCCCCGGCACATTATTTTATAGGCCGCCACCGGACTGTCTATGCCGCCCGAGAGCAGTGCCAGCACTTTACCGGCCGTGCCGGTTGGCAAGCCGCCGGCGCAATTTTGGGTATTGCCAAAAATACACGCTTCGTTTTTACCGACAGAAATGTGAATATTCAGATTCGGATTATGTAAATCTACCTGCCAATTATATTTTACGCGCGCGTACTCCCCTATTTGTTTGGCTATTTCGCCAGATGAAAGCGGAAAATTTTTAAAAGAACGTTCCGCGGAGATACGGAAGGTTTTTATATTGGCTAAGTTTTGGCATAATCCATCTACTCCCTTTTTAATATCTTCAACACTAGAATTGATTTTTACAGCTGGGGCATAATTGGCAAAACCGGGAATAAGAGATAGCTGTTGAAGTTGAGTTTCTTGAATATTTTCCAGCCACATTCCTCCTTCCACTCTGCCCACCCGAACTCCAGGCAGTAATTTCTCTAAGTTATTTTTAAGCTGACGATAAAAAAGAGGCTGGTTGGAGCCCTTTAAAAATATTTCATCTATGTGGATAATTACATTCATCGGGTTTAGTCTTAATTTAGCTGTATTCTACAATATTTTTATAAATTGTACAGCGGGTTGACTTTTTAGGTCAATTGTGATATATATTCCTCCACAAAGGAGGCGCCATAATGGAATACAAGAGACAGGTTCCTTGGGTGGAAAAGCTTAAGGCATTGAGACCAAAAAAGGGTTCGGTAGCGCATTCTCTGCTCACAATTGGGCAAGCTGCTAGTTTCGTCACTCTTCGCGCGATTGACGAAGTTTGGTGCCGGATCATTCCGCCCAATCGCCGTCAGAGCTAATAGGGTAACAAAAAGGAGATTAATAATGGGAACACCTACAAAAAAAGTAGCTGTTCCCTTTTTTGTTTTTAAACCAAAATCTGTTTTATTTCCTCCATATTTCTTAATTGTCCGCAAGCGGCGGCAATGTCTTGGCCTTGGGAATAACGAACGGTGGAAGTAAATCCGGCGTTCATGAGTGAAGTGTGCCAATGCTCAATATTTTCCGGCGGAGATTCCTGAAAATCCGACGACAGACTGACAGTGGAGATATTATTATATGGAATTAAGTTTAT
>JBBUEJ010000049.1:0-2491 GCA_038056955.1 Patescibacteria group bacterium | reverse complement strand
TTCCTCGTCGGGATTGGTTTCAAAAAAGGTTCGAATTTTGTACAATGAATACCGCCAAGACAGATTGAGCGACGTTAAAGCGTCGCTTTTTCTATAAAAATAATACTTAATAAATTGATAGGTTTATATGCTAAATCTATAAAAATTTATGGTGTTTTATAGGTTTTAGCACAAAACCTATAAAATATACTTGACTTTCGGGAATTGGTCTTGTTACTATTCCTTTGCATCCGGGAAGAATGGATATTAAAATGACTGACGGAAATGTTCCAGGAACGTATGCTATTATACAATTTTAAATATATTATATATGCAAACCATTCAACTTAAGAAATTTGGCTCTGTGCTCATTTCTCGGCCAGCAGGATTAGAAGCATTTAACGCAGTTCGTCCGCAACTTAATCCTAATATGCCAATTCAAGTTGACTTCGACCAGGTACTTACAGTAACACCATCATGGCTGGATGAATTTTTAACACAGCTTACTAATTATAATGGAGGGAAAGTAGATCTGCTTCCTACTAAAAACGCATCTGTGCTTGCAGTGCTACCTACTTTAGCCATAGCGCGAAAAGATTTTGTTGCTACTACTGTGTTGAGAGCTCTTGAGCGAATGCGGAAATGAGACTATTGTTAATATATGAGTCAAATTTTGCCAACACAAGCTAACGAAACCGACGATGTTATTCGTTTGCAACAGGCATACGACAATTTAGCAAAAGAATTAGAATTACACTATAAAAAAGGTACTATCCTAAAGAAAGAATTAGAACGGGCTATAAAAAATCAACAGATTCAAGCCGTTTTAGAGAAGGTAAAAAAAATTAAAACCTGATATGAGTTCAACCAACAAAGAAACTCACGCGCTATTTGGTAATCGTTCTGCTGATGAGGCAAAACATGTATTAGAAAAAAGAGCCAAACAAGCGCAACAGGGCGAGGCACAAGTGGAAGACCTGTACGCCATACATAATGAAATGTTGCGTCAAGCTCAACAGAAAGCTAAAGAACTACAAGCCACAACTCAAGGTTTAAATGCCCGGTTGGTTGATCTTGGTCATTCGTGGCAGGAACTGGTTGGATCTTCGGGCAATGAATTATATGAGAGGGTAAACGTCTACATTGATGAGTGGGCAGAGATAGACAGGATTTTTAAAGGCCTAGAGTCGCAACATACTGGTGGCAACCGACAAGTACCGCAGGAAAGTGCGACACGAGTTTCAGAACAAAGAGAAACAGCAAAGGATAGTGAAACACAAAAATTGCTTAAATCATTTGAAGATTTTGTTACTAAACATCCTGATATTATTACCCGAGAATTAAAACAAGGCAAAGATTTGGCAGGTATTTTTTATGATAATTTTTATACGGAAGATGTTGATAACCGATTATACAAACAAGGAGAACCTGTTTACGAAACCATGCGTAAAACATACCAGCAGGAAGCAAAGCGGGTCGTAGATAGATTTTTAGTTCTATCTCAAAAATACCAACATGACGCCGTACCGGCAATTTCACCTGGACAAAAGTCAATTGAGAACGGCTGGGTTTATTTTAAACTTAACGGAGGGGCAAATCCAAGCGCAAAGCGAGGTCGTCTTTATTTAAATATCCGACCGGAGCAACTTGTGAAGTTTTACGAAAACGCTTTGCCGACATTGCAAAAAAGCAATCTGCGTGTTGACGCAAAAATAGCACAAACAGCTAACCCCGAAGATGTAAACCGTTATGACAAAATGGTAATATATTTTAACGAAGAAGACGAGGCAATTATGGCCTCGGCCATGGAACAGCTTTATACACAAAACTCACAAATTTTTGTAGACGGTAGCCCAAAATGCACTACCTCACTGGCAGACAGTAAAGGAAAATCAATGACAGGAGTTAATTTTGGCGAAGAGCCCGGACCGGATCAGGGTGGCAAATCCTTTGGTGATATTAGATCAAAAATTTTGGCTGAAGTGTACAGTGCTGCAAAAAGAGGAAATTATCAGGTTTCCGACCAACGGGCACAGCGTGATTTTCAAATGGCTTGTCAAAAATTTGGTGTTGACTCGGATAATCCTGCTTTTAATGCCGGACGGGAGTCTTTCAAACAAATGAGGAAACAAAAGAATAAAGTTTAAAAGAGCTGTGTTATTAAAGGTTTGTCTGCTATAATATATCTATTAATTATTTAATATTATTTTATGTATAGAAAATATCTAGCGGAATTTATCGGAACTTTTGCTCTGTCGCTGGTCGTATTAACCGCTGTTTCGTATCCGGGTAATTTGCCTATCGCGGTTCCTCTTATAGCCGGCCTCACTCTGGCATTATTTGTCTATTCTATCGGGTCAATTTCCGGATGTCATATTAATCCGGCTATTACCTTGGGCCTGTTATCAATCAAAAAAATATCATTCAAGGACGCGCTGATTTATATCACGGTTCAGTTTTTAGGCGCTTTGGCCGCTATTTTTGTGGCGGGAACTTTTGTGATGGTAAGCCC
>JBBUEJ010000048.1:0-4386 GCA_038056955.1 Patescibacteria group bacterium | reverse complement strand
ATTGGCGCCATACTTTCCGCGCTCGGCAAAAATTTTCTACTGTTATTTTTTATCGCCACCAACTATCAAAATCGCCGGCATAATATTTTGGCCGAATGGGCGCGCTGGTGGCGAAATCTTACAGAAAACGCCAGACACCTTCCGTTGGTTACAAAAATTTTATTAAGCTTATCTCTAATTCTGCTTCTGGCATTTTGCGCCGGAATTATTTATATGGGCACTAAACAAAAAAGAGACGCGCGCGCAGCCGCGCGCGCCGGAGCCATACAAAATATAAAAACAAAAGGAGACGCGGCGGAAAGTTCTCTGGTTTATAACGACGCCAATACTGCTCTGGCCAACATAAAAGAAGCAGAGCAAATTTTAAACAACTTGTCCTGTATCACCGCTTTGGAAAAAACTAACTGTAAAAACCTGCAAGACCGGCTGGGTGGTTTGCTCATGAAGGCGCGAAAAATTACTCTGGCGCGCCCACAACTAGTGGCCGACTGGAACAGCTTAGCGCCCAGCGCGCCAATAAACAACATATTTTTATTAAACAATAAAATTTACGGCTTTGGCCAAACCAGCGCGGACATACTCACCTACGACCCGCTTGTCAAAGAATCAAAATTAGTTACACCCGGCATCTTTGTAAAAAATTTCAATGCCGCTTCGGTGCCAAAAGAAAATGACTATGCGGTTTTATTATATGATGACAAAAATATCGTCCAATTTAATCCAAAAGATAATGCGTGGAAAAAAGTAGATATCGATTACCCAAATCAAAACGTCACCATCGCCAATATTTCCGTCTATAATCGCCGCCTTTACTCTTTAGACACACAAAACAATCAAATCTACAAACACGATGCCATAAAAACCGGTTTTTCTCAAGGCAAAGAGTGGGCAAAAATTAATACCGCCGATATAAAGATGGGTGCGGATTTAGCCATTGATGGCGATGTTTTTGTGCTGGGAAAAAATGGGGTTGTTTATAAATTTACCAACGGCGCCGCTCAACCATTTACTATCGCGGGACTAGACCCAGAATTAACATCGGCCAATGAAATTTGGACCTACAATGATTTAAATTATATTTATATTCTGGATGCAACCGGTAAAAGAATAATTATACTGGAAAAAACCGGACAATTAAAAAAGCAAGTCATGGCGGCTGAATTTTTCCATCCTGCCGGCATGATTGTGGATGAACAAAAAGGCGCGGCCTATGTACTAGATAGCAACAAATTGTACCAGATTAGTTTGTAAACGAGAGGGATCCCTCGGCTACGCTCGGGATGACATTGAAATAAAACAAAAAAAGAGCCCTTTCAGACTCTTCTTTTTTTGTTTTATTTCAATGTCACCTTGCCGCCAGCTTCCTCAATTTTCTTTTTCATGGCTTCGGCTTCTTCTTTCTTTACGCCTTCCTTAATTACTTTAGGAGCAGAGTCCACCATAGCTTTGGCATCAGCCAAACCTAGGCCGGTTATTTCTTTGACAACTTTGATAACACTGATCTTGCTGGCGCCGGCGTCGGTAAGTTCAACATTGAACTCCGTTTTTTCTTCGGCGGCTGGAGCGCTTGCCCCGCCAGCGGCGGGGGCCATCATCATGGCTGGAGCCGCGGCAGAAACGCCGAACTTGCCTTCCAAAACCTTTACCAATTCGGAAAGATCCAGGACAGACATTTTTTCAACTTCCTCTACCAGGCTCTTGAACTTTGCCGGAACCTCAACTTTGTTTTCTTCTGACATATTTTTATTATTTTAATTAAGCTTTTGATTTAACAATATTATTAAGCACGCCTACTAAACCGCGTAAATTCCCGACTAATACATTGACAAAGCCGGCAACAGGGGCGTTAAGAGAACCGACCAATCTAGCCAGCAATTCTTGTTTGCTTGGCAAATTAGCCAAATTCTTTACTACGGAAACGTCTACGAATTTGCCCTCCAACACACCGCCAAATATTTTTAGGATTTCGTGAGTTTTGGCAAAAGTATTTACTACTCTGGCAGCCGATACTTCATCGCCCAAAGCCATAAAGGTGGCCACTCCGCCGGCAAAAACCTTGGGGTCAATATCTTTTAATCCCAGGTCTTCACAAGCTCGCTTTACCAAAGTTTTTTTGGCCGCGACCACTTTAATATCGTTTTTGCGGCATTCGCGTCGCAGTTCTTCCGCTTCCGAAACTTTTAAACCCTGAAAGTTGGCAAAAACAACGGCCTTAGCCGCGCGCAAACCATCTTCCAAAGATTTAATTGTTTCTTCTTTTTGTTGTTTTGTTTTTGGCATATTATTTAACAAACCCGCCAGAGGCGGATTGTTAACCAGATGGATTCGTGCTACGCACTCATCTCATCGTTAACAAAAAAATCTGTGTTTCTCACAGACTATCTAGTACAAATCGACCTAAACAGGCTAAATTGCCTTTATTTGCACCTCGGCAGGAAATTAAGGTCACCGGCCGAGGCTGGCGACCACCTGCTGTCTATGGTTGACTTGATGATATAATATGTACGGATAAATGTCAAGAGAAGGCTACCGCACCACTGTTCCCGCAAAATCTTTACCGCTCAAAACTTTGGCAAACTCCGCCAAATCCGTGCCTTTTACAAAAAAAACTTTTAATTCTAATTTGGCCGCCTCTTTAACCGCTTTGGGATCAAACGGCAAATTGGCGCCCGGTGTCCAGCTGTCCCCTACTATGGTTTGCATTTCCTTCCAGGTTAATTGCGATAACGGTTTGGCGCTCGCGTCTTTTTTTGGATCCGCCGTATAAACATAGCTTATATTGGAGGCGTTGATCAGTTCTTTGGCGCCATAAGTTTTGGCCAGCAAAACAGCGTCGTAATCGGTAGAACAACCTGGCTTCCAGCCGCCGGCAATGAGTATTGATTTTTTTGATTTTACCTTCTTGGTGGGGTTGATTATTAATTCTTTTTCCGCCCAACCATTAAAAAGCAAACCGGTAAATCTGGCATTAAAATGCGTGGCATAAATGCCCAGCCAATCCAAATCGTCGCTCGAAGCACCAGCTGATTCTTTGGCCGCTTGCTGATATTTACGACAAGTAGACCCACCGCCGATTACCAAAATAAATTTTTCTCCAAGTTTTACTCTAGTTAAAATTAATTCTCTAAACTTTTTTAAAAATTCAATGTTAAACCCTTCCGCAGGAATAATAATAGACCCACCCACCGAAATAATCCTATATTTACTTTTGAACATAACTAAAAAGACTTATTCTTAAAAAATCCCCTGGCGTGCTTTGTGAATTTAAAATCCCCTCTTACTTTTGCCGATTGAATAGCTTTGTTAGCTCTAAACATACTCGGCGTACGATAAGCGGTTTGGCCTTTTTGAGCCCGAGCTGAAGAATGGTTTTTCATAGGGCTTAAATAAAATTAACCTATCAACAATCTAAATATCCCGTCTATAAGCGGCGAAATCAGTTCAAACATGAAGAAAATGAAAAAAAGTAGAATTACAAATCCGTACTTATCCAAGAAATTTCTAATCCCCACAGCCGAATCCGGCAAAACCGCGTATAAAATTTTAGAACCGTCCAGCGGCGGAATGGGAACAAGATTAAAAATCGTCAGCATAATATTGGCATAAACTATAATAGATAATATTGAGGTAAAGTTGGATGCCGGCAGAACGCGTACGCAAATAGCAAAGGCAATAGCTAATAAAAGATTGGCGATTGGCCCAGCTACAGCTACCATTGCTGGACCCCATTTTTGATTTTTTAAATTATATGGGTTATACGGCACAGGCTTAGCATAAGCAAAAAGAAAACTGCCTTTGGTTAAAATCAAAAGCATTATAGGCATCAAGATGGTTCCCCATAAATCTATATGGGGAATAGGATTAACCGTTAATCTTCCAGCCAGTCTGGCGGTTGGATCGCCAAGCATATCCGCTGCTAAACCATGGGCATACTCGTGGATAATGGCAGAGGGAACGATTACTAGAAAGTAAAAAATAAAATCCATACTATTGACAAAACTTAAAGATTAAAGTATAATTAGGCCATTCGTAGTATACCTTAAAAACTTTAATTTTTCAATCATATGTCCAGAGCCTGCTATATTTGCGATAAAAAGGCCGCCCGCGCTAATCACGTGAGCCACTCCAACCGCAAAGTTCCCCGCAGACAAAATCCAAATCTCCAGTTAGTTAAAGTAGAAGGCGCCAGCGTTCGAGCTTGCTCCCCTTGCCGCCGGACTTTGATTAAAAACTTGGCTTAAAAAAATTCCCCGCTCGGGGGATTTTTGTTTATTGATTTTTTATTTAGTTACGTATATAATGCCAAACAGCTTTTCTTTTCACTCACTTATAACGGGCTATGGCGAAGTTGGTATCGCGCATGCATGGGGTGCATGAGGCCGTGGG
>JBBUEJ010000047.1:22040-27225 GCA_038056955.1 Patescibacteria group bacterium | reverse complement strand
ACGTGGCGATAGGCGTGGTGGTGCCGATGCCAATACGGCCATTGGCAAAAACTTTAAAGATATTGCGGGTTTGGGCTGAATCTATGCCGAAGATGGAAGAAGTGGAACCGGTGGTGGAGGCAAAAATAGACAGTGAGCCATTGGACATAATACCGCCGGCTCCGACCATTAATGAGGTGCCGGCCATGATATTTCCCTGGGCAAAGATATCGTTTCTGGATTGGATATTGCCCACTTCGGCGCTGTGGGCCATAAGAGAGCTTACTTCCGTGCCGGAGATATCTATGACAGAAAGAGAGGAGGGAGTGTTGGCATTTGTAATATAAGCATAACGACCGGAAACAAAAATGCCTCTGGGACCCGCGCCTACGGAAGTGGTGGTAATTTGGATCGGAGCCGACGGATTGGAAATGTCCACCACGGAAATATCATTTGAACCGTTATTTACCACATAAGCATAGCGGCCGGAAACAAAAAGCCCCCGCGGAGCCGACCCCACGGAAGTGGTGGCGATTTGAACGGGAGCAAGAGGATTGGAGATGTCTACCACGGAAAGAGTGTTGGAACTATTATTAGTTGTGTAAGCGTATCTGCCGGAAACATAAACGGAAAACGGGCCAGCGCCAACAGAAGTTGTGGCAATTTGAACCGGGGCCGATGGATTGGATATATCTACAACAGAAAGGGTGCTTGAACCGTAATTTATCACATAGGCATACTTGCCGGAAACATAGATAGAATACGGCCACATATCGACAGAAGTTGTGGCAATTTGAACCGGGGCTTTCGGATTTGAAATATCTACGACAGAAAAACTGTTTGAATTGTTATTAACCACATAAGCGTAATTGCCTGAAATAACAATTCCGCGCGGGCCAGCGCCAACAGAAGTTGTGGCAATTTGAACCGGGGCTTTCGGATTTGAAATATCTACGACAGAAATAGTAGACGAACCTACATTTACAACATAAGCATAGCGGCCGGAGACATAAATTGATTCCGGACCATTCTCAACCGAAGTGGTGGCAATTAAAACAGGGGCTACGGGATTTGAAACATCTATAACCGATATTGAATCCGAATCCTCGTTAACCGTGTAAGCGTAACGGCCGGAAACAAACACCTCCCGAGGCAACACTCCCCCCACCGAAGTGGTGGCGATTTGGGAAATAGTAGTACCAACGCCAATGATATTTGAAATATTCCCCACCACCTGCAATTTTTCGGAAGGGGTGGAAGTGCCGATACCCACATTGCCACTGGAGAGAACACGCAACAAACTGACGCCAGTACTTGAGGCTACATCAAAAATTGGATTGTTATTTGCTGTGCCTTGCACGCTCAAGCGAGCCGTTGGGGTTGATGAATTTATACCCACATTGCCATTTTGCAGAACCGTGAGCATAGAACCGCCGGTGGAGGAGACGATGGCGAACGGGTTAGTGGAGGTGGTTCCGGAGATGGCAAAGGTGGCAATCGGCGAAGAAGAATTGATGCCGATATAGCCGTTGGAGGTGATTCTTAAAATACTGCTGTTAGATGAAGAGGATACGTCAAAGATATCCACGGTAGATGTGCCGACCACAGATAACGTGGCGATAGGCGTGGTGGTGCCGATGCCAATACGGCCATTGGCAAAAACTTTTAATATGTTTGAGGTTTGGGCGGAAGAAATATCAAATATGGAGGAGATGGCGCCGGTGGATGATGCGAATACTGACAATGAACCATTGGACATAATACCTCCGGCTCCGACCATAAGTCCCGTGCCAGCCATAATGTTTCCTTGGGCAAATATATCGTTTCGGGATTGGATGTTTCCCACCTCGGCGCTGTGGGCTATGAGGCTGGTGACTTCGGTGCCGGAGATGTCGACGATGGAAATTAAATTTGAACCACCTACCACATACGCATAGCGACCAGAAACAAAGATAGCCAAAGAATAAAAATCTACAGAAGTAGTGACAATCTGAACTGGAGCTGTGGAACTGGAGATGTCAACAATGGATATGGAATTAGCAAGATAATTAGCTGTATAGACATAACGGCCGGAGACAAAAATAGACTGGGGACCAAAAGACGAATTTACAGAAGTGGTGGCAACCTGGACTGGAGCTGACGGATTGGAAATATCTACTACCGAAATAGTGTTTGAGTTTGAATTAGCCGTATAAGCATACCGACCGGAGATTGAAATAGAAACAGGCGCTGAACCCACGGAAGTGGTAGCAATCTGGATTGGGTTGGAGGGATTGGATATGTCTATTACGGACATGTTGTTGGAAGTTTGATTTGCCACATAGGCATAACGGCCGGAGACAAAAATTCCTCGTGGGCCTGTCCCCGCGGAAGTAGTGGCAATCTGTATTGGGGCCTTGGGGTTGGAAATGTCGACAACAGAGATATTGTTTACACCATAATTAGCTGTATAGGCATAACGGCCGGAGACATAAATAGAAATAGGATTTGTACCCACCGAAGTGGTAGCGATCTGGATTGGAGCCTTAGGGTTGGAAATGTCAACGACAGAAATGCTGTCCCCATGGTAATTAGCCACATAGGCATAGCGGCCGGAAACGTAGATAGAGTAAGGATTTGTTCCTACACCTGTTCCCACTGTAGTAGTGGCGATTTGAATCGGAGCCAATGGATTGGAGATGTCGACAACAGAAATAGTGCTTGAATTATTATTAACCACATAGGCATAGCGGCCGGAAACAAAGATGGCAAGAGGGCCTGAACCAACACTAGTAGTCGCAATTTGCGAAATCCTCGTATTCGCCGTAATCACATTAGAAATATTCCCCACCACCTGCAATTTTTCGGAAGGGGTGGAAGTGCCGATACCCACATTGCCGCTGGAGAGAACACGCAACAAGCTATTGCCAGTTGTTGATGAGACAATGTCAAAAGTGGTGGTTACTCCGACAGCAGAATATATCCGCAGGCTGGAAGAAACGGTGGTGCTGTTAAACGTAAAATTACCGCTGGTATCGGACATGCGGATGTGTTGGGTGGTGGAATTTGTACTAACCCCGACTCCATCTAAATATCTGGCATTAAGAGCAAAAGGCACGGCGGTAATTTGTTTTCTAGGGGTGAGAGTGTCGTCGCCAACGCGCACTTCCAGATAAACAGAGCCGTTATTTTGAAAAAGTGTGGGAGCTAAAGCGTTGGTACTGGTGGTATCACCCAGATTTATACTAAACAAACCTTGGCTGGGAGTAGTGCTAACGTGCAGAGGCGTACTGACCGTGCCGCTGGCGGTATATAAAATAGTGCCACTGGTGACCGCATCGTACAAAATAAAATACATCTTTTGGGTGGTGGTGGCTAATTTACTGCTTATTAAGAGTTTTCCCTGGTAGGTGATGACAGAGGGCGCGGTGGCGGCTAGGGCTTTTTTGGAAAAAATATTGGCAAATAGAAAAAACAAAACTAGCCCGAATATCAAAAGAATTGGGAATCTTCTTTGTTTCCTTCCTTTACTTCTAATTTCCTCCATACATCACTGTATCACTTCCTTATATATACATTATACAACTTTTTGGGTTTATTTTATATACATTTTTATGCGTTTGAAGTGTGGATAAGTATGCTAAAAAAATTAAACGAAAAAATCCCGTCCGTCAGTTGGCGGATCGGGGTTAAAAGTATGTTTTTGGCTGCTATTTTCTGTGTTTGACTACCAAAATAACAACTGCCAATAAAATTATTGAAAGCAACGCCGAAGCAACCTTGCTCCACTGTGGAAAATACCAAATATAAGCGATGGCCGAAACAACTTGATTGGTGCGGCCATAATTAATTTTTACTTGGGCCTGATATAATCCCGGTAAATTAACGCCATTTTTTAAAACAATTTCTGGTTGAAGAACACGTCTGGAACCGGCCAATAATTTATTCCCCAAAATTATCGGTTCAGAAAAAAGCTCCTCCCCTTTCCAATTTCTAACGGCGATCGCGCCCCGCAAAAGCACTTCCATAGTGCCGCTATTTTTTAAACTTAAATCAAATTTTAATTTTGAATTATCTTTCGCAAGATAATTCATGTCTGAGCGAACCGCAGCGAGCGAAGGCGATTCATTATTAAGCTCCCATTTTTCTATGGCCACTGATTCTTCCACCATGCCTTTTACCTGTAAAGTTAGCAAAGAAACCAGTCTGGCGCTTAAACTTGATTGATTGCCTTGTCCGGATAAAACCGGCTCAACAGCTAAGCCCAAATAATGAGAGCCGGCTAAAGCATCGGCCGGAATTTTTATAATAAAATTTACCGATTTTATTTCACCGGATTTTATATTGACCAAATTATTTTCCGGATAAACCCAGCTTTCGGCCGCATCAATTCCTCTGGAAAAAACCGGGCCGCCTTTTTCATCCTGGCTCATTCCAAAAACACTTAATTTAAACCCCGCCCCCTGCCCCTCCCCTTTTAGGGGAGGGATAAAGGGAGGGGTATTTTTTATTTTTACAACGACTGTCAGGCTTGTAGCCGGATCAACGGTAAACAAAGATTTTACCGGCGAAATTTCAAAAGCGCGCGCCGGTTTAGCTGCGATTAAAAAAATTAAAATTGCCAATGTATATAAAAAATATTTTAAGGTATTCATAACTAAATATTGGTGGAAGCGGTTATGGTAATGGACTGGCTACGAGCACCCGGCGTGCTGGCATTGGCTCTGGCGGCTTTAAAGGTTAGCGTTGTTCGCGAACCAATTACCGGCGTACTGGAGGAAGCCAAGTTCAAACCGACCGCAATCGCTCGATCATCGCTAAAAGAGGCATCACCGCCGCTAACCGCGACTCCATATTCTTCTTGTCCGGCTGTCACCGATCCATCGGCCACGGGCAACAAACTGGAACCGCTAACACTACCAACAGACAAAACATAGCCGGTAGTAGCATCTGCCGTAACAGAAACAACAGCCGGTGAAGTGGCGACCGCGGACAGGCTTAAAGCTCCCAAATCTATGCTGTTTGTGTCTATGTCCATCGTTAGCACACTCCAATCCATGGCTTGATAGCCGCCAATGACTTCATAAGAACTGCTGGTTGATGACCCTACCGGAGACTCTCCCGCCGTATCTTCTAAACTATAAACGCCGCCGGTACTCAATATTCCCCCCGAATCAACACTATCGGCAAAAATTGTATAATTTGTTGAAGACATTACTCCCCAAGA
>JBBUEJ010000047.1:16942-21940 GCA_038056955.1 Patescibacteria group bacterium | reverse complement strand
ATCTTTAACTTTGTAGTAATATTCCAAAGCCGCGGTTTTATTGCCCTGGCTTTCATACAACAAACCTAAGCTATACAAAGCATTGGAATAATTTGGCTGTATACGAACAGCCTCCAACCACAATTTTTCAGCATCATCTTTATCATCACTTCGACCTCGATTGTAAAGCAGCCGGCCAAAATTAAATAATATTTCAGAATTACTCGCGCCCAAAGGCAAGAGATTTCTATAAATTTCTATGGCTTTATCCAATTCTTTATTAGACTCATAAGCGCCGGTTAAACTGACATAAGCTCCCACATAATCTTTTTTTAAATTGATGGATTTTTGATAATACTCAATCGCTTTGGCAAAATTATTTTGCATCATATAATCATTTCCCAAACGCCACATCAACACGGGATTGCTCGGTTCCAGTTCGCTGGCTTGATTCAAAGATTTAATGGACCATTCCGCCGCCTCCGGCACCAATTGAGAAGCGTTCTCATACATCGTCGCTAAATTTCCCCAAATGGCCACAGCATGGGGAGAAATATCGGTTGCGATTCTGGCCTCGTTCACGGCGCGAGCCAATAAATCGGTTACGGCTTGCACATCCGGTTTACTTTCTTGCGCCAACTGGCCGGCTCTAACCAAATAAGCGCGCGCCAGAGCCGTATGATAGATATCGGAACTGCCGCGAAGAGATAAAGCTTGCTGTAGTTTTGCTTCGGTGGCGGCGTAGTCGCTGCTGCTTAAAGCCTTAACAAATATTTGATCGGCAAAATAAAATCTCGCGCCCAAGATACCGACCATCACCACCGCAGCCATCACCACGATCACACTAAAAGAAAAAGCCAAATTGTATTGGGGAGTATTTTCCAGCGTCAAATGTTTTTCTTTAACCAAATTATGACCAAGCACAGACAGCCCGGATATTATCATGCCCAGCAGAAGCCACCACAAAACCCACAGGGATACATTGTAGAAATTTGTTGTCATTCCCACCCACATTACCAGCCAGGCAATTACCGCTAAAAATACATCTAAACGGATGTTATTTTTACTCAAATTTAAGCTAAGAGAAATCCCCTGACTGGCGCCTCGGGTTTTGAACCAGGTAGTAAGCACGTGTCCCAAAACAAATAAAAGTATAAACACAAAACCCAAAGCCAGCAACATTCCCCCTTCGGATAAAATAGCAAAAAAAGAATTAAGCGGCTGATTAAACCGGAGCGACCAGGCAACTTTATCATAATTAAAATCCACGGTTCTAAATTTGGAAAAATCAACGGCAAAAGTTCCTAAACCGCTACCCGCCAAAAAATTTTTCGCTCCGGAAAATAAAACATTTTTTGTTATCAGCCACGATGGTTTAGCGCCAAGCGATGCTTCCGACGGCAAAACCGACTGCAGCGATTTCGGACTGCCAAATATTATAAAAACACAGCTTATTATTAACAAAAAAAATAAAACTGACAGCCATCCCAGCCTGGAATCTTGTAAGAAACTAACTCCTAATAATAAAAGCAGGATAAGACCGATCAGCATTACCCACCAAAAAAATCCAAAGCCCATTATAAGCAGTGGCACCAGCGCCAGCATCATTATAAAAAAATAAAATAAAGCCCGGCTAACGCTAAGATTATTTTTAATAAGCGAACCTGCGGACAAAATAAAAATTATAATCATCCATAAGCCAAAAGAGCTGTTGGCGCTATCCACCACGTTCCAGACCTGGCCTATGAGCGGTAAATCCAAACCAAAAAGTGTTTTCAAAATAAACAAAGCGGATGCCAGCCCGCCCACTACCAGTATCGTGTCAAAAATTCCACGCCAGCGCTGCGGGTTATGAAGCGTGTTTACAAGAGCAAAATAAAATAAAACTAAAAAAAGCAAGAATACAAAATTCAAAACAAAATATTCATTTCGTCCCAGAAAACTATCATATAAATTAACGGAAAATAAAGATGAAACCAGAGATACGAATAAAAATATAGACAACGGTACGTCCAGCATGGATAATCTGTAAGTTATTTTTCTTGATAAAACAACTTTCGCGGCAAAACACAATATAGTTAAAAGTAAAAGGCCAGCAAAAATATATTGTTTGGATATTATATATGGATTAAATAAATTTTTATCTATAAAAAGAGGAACAAAAATAATGCTCAATAAAATAAGAACGTAAGAAGCGGCGTCAAAAAATTTAATTAGGCCTTGATTTTGAGTTGACATATTTTTAATTTAAATAATTGTAAACAACGTGTTTACATTATAACATACTTTTTTATTACTAGCAAAGAATAATCAAAGACCCCTTTGAACGCTTTTTGAGCGAATACATTTTCCACCTTTTGTAACCAAAAGCTGGAGGCAAAAGTTCCCTCGCGGATGCAATACGCCGGTACTTCCATCGGTTCTGTCTCTCTTTTGTCCTGAACTCGCCAACCTGTTGCTAACAGGTCGTCTCAAACAGCAGGACAAATCCCAATTGGGACCGTTCACCCTCACCGTGGCAAGTACACGTCGTATTCGCATGTGCTCGGTATCGACCATCGATTGTCCAACGGTGTCCCCGAGCATATGGACTTTGACCGAACTGGCCACGGTGAAATGTCGTCTATTGGCGGCCATCGCACCCCCGAGTGGGCAGGAGCTCGCCTAGGCGAGCGACAGTTTGGCCGCCAAAGCGACATAAGCCGATTGGCAGTTCGAGACAAACGTCCATCGCTCGGCAATTTTTGGTTCCACCTTTTGTTTGCACAAAAGGTGGAAAATGATTTGACAACTCCAATTTGATAAATTATAATTTGAGTATGTTTCCCAGAGAAACAGAATGTTTCACGACGAACATATGCCCCAAAATAGTCCCCCAGACCAAAACCACACCCGAACGACTGATGTTGTTCAGTCGGGCGGGTTGCTGTCATATGAATTTATTGCCGGGCTACTAACTAGCACCGGGTCTTTTTTGTGGGTAAAACAAAAAAATTCCGAAGTTCCTGTTTTTCAACTCAAAATGCAGGCTGGAGATCATGATTTGCTGGAACTTATTAAAACTAAACTGGGAATTAAAGAAAGTATACACCAGTATATACATCTAGGTCGTAAATACTCCTTGCTACTTATAAGAAGCCGGAAAACTATAGAAACCATACTTATCCCAATCCTTGATGGGCGCTTGTTTGGTCAAAAGAAGCTTCAATTTGATTTGTGGAAACAGAAGTACTTTGAAAAAAAGCTGGAGTTTGTATACAAAAAATACTCTTGATTCCCCGCTTGGGCGGGGTAGGGGTGGGTTGCCAATGTTTCTTGTGGAACATTTATTTTAAAAAGGCCTGTTAACTGCTTAAATTAAGCTTATTTGTATACATTAGTCTATACAACTGTGCACATTTACACCTACTTATACACAGAGTTATCCACCCTTTTGTAACCAAAAACCTCTTTAACGCTTTTTGACCGAGCAAAACTAACCTCTACCTTTTGTGCAAACAAAAGGTAGAACCCAAAATTGCCGAGCGGATGAAACGCTCAGATAATTTGCGACTCGTCTTCACTGCGGCTCATATCAGCAAAGGTCTTAAATCACCGCTGCCTAAAAAGGCACCGTTCAAACTCGCCTGCAAATTAAACTTCACGTTTCATATGCTCGGGGACACCGTTGTCGATTATCCAACGGTGTCCGGGCGAGCATTGGAAACTTTAGGTGCAATTTAGAGATGAGTTTTAGAGTTCCTTCTTGCCAACCCCAAACTTTTAAGTTAAAATGCCCGTATTGCCCCTGTCGTTTAATGGATAGGACAAAGGTTTCCTAAACCTTAAATCCAGGTTCGACTCCTGGTGGGGGCACACGGCTTCGCTTGGCTATGCCGTGTAAACTCTAAATGGGCCTATGGTCTAGTGGTATGACGCAGCATTCGCATTGCTGAAGCGGCAGTCCGATTCTGCCTAGGTCCACAAATTTTATGCAAAACATTTTATTAATTCTGCTCGTTATACTCATTTTGGGCCTAATAGGCATGATTTTTGTATTGATAAAAAAGCAAAATAGCAAACCAAAAGAAGGTGAGCAAAATCTTTTTTTAATGCTGCAAAACCAAATTCAAGATCTAAACAGGTTGGTGGAACAAAAAACAATTGACACCCACAAAGTAATGGCCGAAACCCAAACCAATTTAAATAAAACTATCCAATCGCAGTTTGGCCAAAGCATGAAAATCATCACAGATGTCACGGAACAACTGACTAAACTAGACGAAACCAATCGTCAAGTAATTAATTTTACCGATCAACTGCAAAGCTTGCAAGATATTTTGAAAAATCCAAAACAGAGGGGGATTTTGGGAGAATACTATCTGGAAACGCTGCTCAAAAATGTTCTGGCCCCGGGCCAATACCAAATGCAGTACGGATTTAATAACGGCGAGATAGTTGACGCTGTGGTTTTTGTAAAAGATAAACTCATACCTGTTGACTCCAAATTCAGTTTGGAAAACTACAATCGCATGATTGAAACCGGTGATGCCGCGGAAAAATTCAGACTGGAAAAACTTTTTGTAAATGATTTAAAACTGCGTATTACCGAAACGGCAAAATACATTAGGCCCGAAGAAGGAACAATGGAATTTGCTTTTATGTTTATTCCTCACGAGGCTATCTACTATGATTTATTAATAAATAAAATTGGCGCTATTACAGAGGACACGGAAAATTTAATCCAAAGGGCGGCCGGAAAATATAAAGTAATAATCGTTTCACCAACATCCTTCCTGGCGTATCTGCAGACTGTTTTGCAGGGCCTCAAAGCAATGCAGATAGAGGAGACAACAAAAGACATCATCAGACGTGTGGGAGAAATAGGCGCTCATCTAAAAAAATATGAGGAATACCACGGCAAACTGGGCAGCTCTCTCGGTACAGTTGTCAGCCACTTCAACAATTCCAGCAAAGAATTCAAAAAGATAGATAAAGATGTGGTGCGTATTACCGGCGTTTCGGCGGGTTTTGAGGCTA
>JBBUEJ010000047.1:8280-16842 GCA_038056955.1 Patescibacteria group bacterium | reverse complement strand
TATGCCTAATATACAAAGCGCCAAAAAAGAACTTCGTAAAATGAAAAAACGAGCGGCTCTTAACAAAATTCGCCGAGACGCTTATAAAGATTTGCTTAAAAAAGCCATAAAAACCCCCACCGCTGATGCTACCAAAGCCGCTCAAAAGGCTTTGGACAAAGCGGCTAAAACCGGTGTAATAAAAAAGAATACGGCTGCCCGCAAATTGTCCCGCTTAATGAAAAAATTGGCGGCAAAATAAGTCGTTTGTCATGCCGAACTTGTTTCGGCATCTACACCTGTCATTCCCAACTTGATTGGGAATCCATACAATAATCGACTGGATTCCCGCTCTCGGGCGGGAATGACAATCTACGGGTGGGATCCTGAAACAAGTTCAGGATGACAACTTCCCCACAAATAAATCAATAAGCAAAGACTGGTCCGCTTGACCGGTCTTTGTTTTTATATCTATGTCCAAAAGCCCGTCATAAGCTTGCTTTAGCTTATCCAGCGAATGACGCTTTATTAGCGGCAGGCTTTTTTTCACCACAAACGGATGCAAGCCCAGCATTTTGGCCATCTGATCGCTGGAAATATTTTCCTGTCGATTAAACAAGTCGCGCATGGTAAGTAAAATTCTAAATTGCCGCGCAATCATGCCAAACAAATATCCTTCTTCTCCGCCCAGCCGGCGCTGTTCTTGCACAAGTTTAAACGCCAGCTTGCGATTGCCGCTAACCACGGCATCGGCCATATTAAAAATATTATCGTCAACTTTTTCTTCCAAAAATAGCTGAACATCGGCCAGGGTTGTTTCTTTTTTATCACTATAAGCCACTAACTGATCCAACAAAGAATTCAAATACCACATATCTTGGCCAACATTTTGGCAAAGATAATTTATGGCCACAGTTTCCACGGCGCCGCCGCGTTTGGCCGCTTCTTCTTTTATCCAAACAGCCAACTTAGGCCCGATTAAATTTTCAAATTGCATGGCCCATTTTTCTTTAGCCAAAATCTTGGCCAATTCCGCGCAAATTTTTGTTTTACCCAGAGGTTCACTCTGATAAAAAATTACCACATTATTTTCCGTCCCGATTGTGACTCGCGTCGCAATCGCGGATGCTCGATTTTGCGGCGGCAAAATCGGCAGAATCTCCCTATTTTTAATGCCTTCTACCAGCGATTCCAGTGTCCCCGTATCTTTGGTAGATAAAACATTTTGAATAATAATCATTCTTTTTTCCGCCAAAAAAGGAGTGGCCAGTATTTCGCTCCAAATCCGATCGCCATCTTTTTGCCCGTCCAAAAAAACCACGTTCATTCCTTGCGGATCGCGTTCTTTTTTAAATCGTTCTACTTGTTGTTTCAAATAAACGCGGCTGCGAAATGTATCTTCGCCGTAAATATATATAATCATAGGACCACCAATCTTTACACTAATCAACACATATTCGTGAAATATTAGTGAGATGATTCGTGGTTCCATTCTAATGCTTTTGCTTATTTTTAGCAAACCTCCCTTGCGCCTATTTTTTAAAGATGTATACTATCATATGTAGTAGATAAATTATTTTCACCATATGACAAAACAAAAATTTAAACCGTTAGCCGAACTGGAAACAGAAATAATGACAATCTTGTGGAATTTGAAAAACGCCTCGGTGCGAACTGTGGTAAATCGCCTGCGCAAAAAAAGAGAAGTTGCCTACACCACCATTATGACCACCATGAGCCGGTTGCACGCAAAGGGCGTGCTAAAACGGCAGCAAAACGCCAGCGGCGCCTATATTTATACTCCCACCGAAAACAAACAGGCCTTTTTGGCCCATGTTTCGGGCAATATGATCACCGGTTTACTAAATAATTTCGGCAATGTGGCGGTGGCGCAATTTATTGATATTTTGGAAAACAGCCGCTACAATACGCGAGAATGGCGCAAAAAACTCAAAAAGATTAAGTAGTATATATGGGAATTTTAAACAAAAAAACTAATTTAATTCTTGGTCAGCTTGCTATCATAAGCCTGCTCTTGTCCGGCTTGCTCGGCTTGGCGGTCTTTAAATTTTATAAATACTTTATTTTCATCATTAAATCTCTCTTGAAAGGCGCGCAAACTGTCTGCGGCTGCCAGGTTCCGGTCTCTTTTACCAATCATCCATATATAATTACCGGACTTTTTATCCTGGCTATCGGCCTGCTGACAGCTATTTTATCGTTCATCATTAAATCTGTCCGTATTTACCTAAAAACCACCGGCTTTATAAAAAAATATACCGCCCGCCAGAGCTTCACCTCGGCAAAACTAAATCACATTACCCAACAAATTAGTCTGGGCGGCAAAGTCATAGAAATACAAACCGAGGAACCGATGGTATTTTGTTATGGTTTTTTTAATCCGCGCGTTTGTATCTCTTCAGCCGTTATAAATTCATTATCTTCTCCAGAATTAAAAGCGGTTCTTCTACACGAACAACACCACCTAAAGGTTTATGAACCAATCAAATTATTGCTAGTAAAAATAATCAGCAACGCTTTGTTTTTTATGCCGGGAATAAAAAACTTAAGCCGGCAATACGCGATTTTTTCCGAATTGGCGGCCGATGAAACGGCTACTGATAATTTTAAGAATAAAGTACCATTGGCGCGGGCATTAAACAAAATTCTGGCGCAAAAAGAAAACAAACTGATACAAAAAGGTCTGGCTGTTTCTTTTTTTAGCCAGATTATTGAAGAAAGAGTAAATAAGCTGGTGGATAATAACTATGTTCCAAGGGTTAAGTCCGACCTTATAAAAATATTGACGGGCATGCTCGGAGTGGCTATAATTTTCATTACCGTTCAAACTTTACGTCCGTCCTTTTTTCCCGCCGAACAAAAAACCGGCAACTGCGCCCTAACTGAACAAAATAAATTGCCGGCCAATGTGTGGATAACTAATGCTTTGACAAATAAATCTGCCCCTACTATACTATGTAGTAGGCATACTAATTAAAAATATATGCAACTGAATAAAAAATGGCTGGCGAAAAATTTAAATTTTATTTTGCTGGGAGTTTTAACCGTTTCCGTTGTAGCCAACCAGGCGGTTTTAGCCAATACAAACAAAGTAATGGGAATAGAAGCCGGCGCTTTGCCGTCTTTATCGGTTAATTTCTTAAAAATACTTCGGGGCGGCGCCAAACTTTCCGGCAATTTGGGGGAGGACGCGGTAAAATTGGTATTTATGCAGGGCGCGCCCGAAGTCTACGGCGCTGAATTGAATGTAAATTATGATGACGTGCAAAATTCAATGAATGTCATGAAACAATTTGATCTTGGCTACGGAAACAACAAACCGGCTCTTTCCGCGGAAGAAAAAAAGCGTTATACGGCCATTAACTTAAGAATTTCCTGCGAATTCTGCTGCGGAGCGGCGGCGATAGTTTTTGAAAATGGCGAAGCGTCTTGCGGCTGCGCCCATTCCCAGGCCATGCGCGGCTTAACGGCTTATTTAATAAAAAATCATGGCGCCGAATACTCGGATGATGAAATTTTAAGAGAATTAGCCAAATGGAAAGGACGTTATTTCCCAAAACAAATGGTGCAAAAAATGACCGAACAAATTCAAAGCAGCCAATTCACGCCGGACATAGCTTCTCTGCTTCTGGATGTAAAATTGCCAAAATATGGCGCCAACAGCCAGCCCGCGCCCATACCCTCGGATATAAAAAATCTGCCCAGCATGGTAGGAGGGTGCTAAATACGAATTTTTAATTTAAAATTTTTAATTTTTAAAGTATGGAAAACAATAATACAACAAATCATAGCGAACTAGAAGCGATAAAAAATGAAATTACGACTAAATTGGGCGAACAAAACAAATCTTTGCCATGGAATAACATTGTCGTCACGGTAATTTTGGGAGCGCTCACGCTTGTTTCCCTCGCTCAAATGATGGCCTCGGTAAAAATATTCAATAAACTTAAAACCGGAGAAGTTAAAGCTTCTTCCGGAGCGCCTCAAACCAATTCGGTGCAAAACTTACCTGATATGGTCGGCGGGTGTTAATTTTTTCAATTGTCATCTTGAGCGTAGTCGAAAGATCCCTTAAACTTGGTTATAGAATATTCATAGTATAAGGGATTCCTCCGCTGCGGTCGGAATGACAAATTTACTTAATAATTTATGTCTCAAGAGACTAAACCGGGTTTAAAAATAAATTATTGGTTCCTGCTGGCGGTTTTTGCCGTAATATTTATAAGCGCCGCAATCACAATTTTTTTCTCCTTAAAAACCAACGCCCTGGCAAACCAAAAAATGGCCGAGGCGGCCGAAGCCAAACGCCCGGCCAACCTGGACTTGATAATAATAACGTCCGCCGATTGTAAAGATTGTTTTGATTTAAAACCAGTACTGACACAAATAGAAAAAGAAAACGTAAAAATTAATTCTCGCCAAGAACTAGATCAAGCCAGCGATGAGGGCAAACAGCTAATTGCCAAATTTGCCATAAAAAAACTGCCAACCTTTTTGCTAAGCGGAGAACTGGCAAAAGATTCCGTTTTGGCTGCATTTTTTTCCCAAGCCGGAGATATAAATGAAGGCGTGTTTGTTTTCCGGCAAGTGGGCGGACCTTATGCGGACACCGCTACCGGCAAAATAAAAGGCCGGACTAAACTGACTCTAATTACTGATATTACCTGCACAAAATGCTATGATGTTGCCCAGCACGAGATTATTTTAGGACAATTCGGCATTAACGCTTCTTCCAAAGTGGTGGATGTAAAATCAGCTCTTGGCCAATCGCTAGTCAAAGCTTACCTCATTAACATGGTCCCGGCTTTTGTGCTGACCGGAGATATAAAAGAATACCCCAGTTTAATGTCCGTGTGGTCGCAGGTGGGTATAGTGGCCAATGATGGCGCCTATGTCTTTACCAAGGGCGTGCCGCTGATGGGAACATACAAAAATTTAGCCACCAATAAAGTGATTACTCCCGCTCCCGAAGCGGCCAACTAGACATAAATATGTCAAGAAATGCCAAGACAATCAATATTCTAATTTTCGGTATCATAATTGTGGCGGCAATAATTATAATTTTTTGGATAACCGCCGGAACCACCGCCACAAAGCCGGAAAGTGATGGTGTAGTTTCCCGAAGAGGCCTTCATTTACATCCTAAATTAGATATTTATATAAAAGGCCAGTTACAAGAAATTCCGGCAGATGTGGGTATAGGAGCTATTCATAAACCAATACACACTCATGACAGAGATAATATAATCCATTTGGAGTTTTCCGGATTGGTAACTTTAGATAACACCAGATTACAAGAATTCTTTAAAATTTGGGGAAAGCAATTTAATTCCAATTGCATATTTGACAATTGTAACGGGCCAAGCGGAACGGTAAAAATGCTTGTCAACGGCCAACCAAATGATGAGTTTGAAAAATACCCGATGAAAAATAAAGATAAGATAGAAATTCGCTACGAATAATATGATTAAAGCAATTACCATTCCGGTTTTAAAAAGAAAAAAATACGCCTTGATTGGGCTCGCCGCGGCAATTATAATGGCGGCTTTTTCTTATTATCTCACCATCGTAAACGTGGCCTTTCACAGTTTTTCCGTTTTGGTGCAAATGGATGGACCGTGGTTTACCAGCATCTCTCTCGGCCTTTCCCTAGCAATTTCCATATTATTTGGAGTCTATATTGCCTTGTTTGTTTTCCGCCACAAACTAATAAAAGACAGTAAAAACACAAAACCGATTCTGTCTGGAATAGGCGGTACTGCGGCTGGCGTCATTGCCGCGGCCTGCCCCACTTGCGGAGCGCCGCTCCTGGCTTTTTTTGGCGCGCCTTTGGCTTTAATGGCTCTGCCCTTCCAAGGTCTGGAAATAAAAGTACTAAGCATTTTATTATTGCTTCTTTCAGTTTATTTATTGGCCGAAAGTATAGAGAAAAAACTTAAGTGCTAACTATTTCATTTCGCCCCAGCTGCGGTTAACGCTGATGCCCACTCTTACGGGCACGCGAAGTTTAACCACATTTTCCATTATGTTTTGCACCAATTTGGCCACTTCTTCGGCCAATTCTTTTTTTACTTCCAAAACCAATTCGTCATGCACCTGAAGTATTAATTTAATTTCTTTATTTTTTAATTTTTTAATTTCTTCGCTCACTTTTATCATGGCCATCTTCATCAAATCAGCGGCTGTGCCCTGAATAGGATGATTTATGGCCATGCGTTCGGCGGCGGCGCGCAATTGAAAATTACCGGCGTTTAATTCCGGCAAATAACGCCGGCGGCCAAACAAGGTTTCGCAATAACCTTCTTTTTTGGTAAATTCCAAAGTCCGATCTATATATTCCCGCACCCCGCTAAAGGCCTCAAAATATTTTCTGATAAAATCCTTGGCCTCAATCTGTGAAATTCCCGCGCGCCAGCTTAAACCATACGGACCCATACCATAAAGCACGCCAAAATTTACCTCTTTGGCCGCATAACGCATCTCTTTGGTCACTTCTATCAGCGGCACGTTGTTTATGGCCGCGGCCGTAGCCTTATGAATATCCTCATCGTTGTTAAAAATTTCAATCATGCGCTTATCTTGGGCCAGCGACGCCACAATGCGCAGTTCAATCTGCGAATAATCGGCGGAGATAAGAACATTTCCCGGTTCGGAAATAAAAGCTTTGCGTATTTCCCGTCCCAATTCGCTGCGAATGGGAATATTCTGCATATTTGGATCCGAACTGGACAATCGGCCGGTAGCGGCCACGGTCTGATTGAAATGCGAATGAATTCTGTTAGTTTTTTTATTTACCAAACCCGGCAAAACATCTATGTAAGTATTTTGCAATTTAGTCAGCTCGCGATAATTGGAGATTTCTTCAATAATCGGGTGCAAGCCGTGTAATTTTTCCAGTTCTTCGGCCGAAGTGGAAAGTCCGGTTTTGCCTTTTTTTATACCGGCCACCGCTAATCCCAATTTATCAAATAAAACCTCCCGCAATTGCAGGGGCGAGGCGATATTAAATTCCATGCCCGCCAGATTATAAATTTTCTTGGTTAATTTTTCTAAATTAGCGGCCGCTTCCACGGATAATTTTTTAAGCATGGCGCTGTCAACCGCGATGCCGTTTAGTTCCATCTCGGCCAAAACATATATGAGTTGCATTTCCACTTTTTTAAATAAACCGAAATTGTCGGCTTTCTCCAAATCAACTTTCAGCTTATTTTTAGTCTGGTTGATTAAAAACAGTTCTTCGGCCAAACTTTTTTTGTCTATGCCAAATAAATTTGTCTGCGCCGTGGTCTGCGGCAAGACTTTGCCTAAAACTTTTAACAAAATACTGGTAATATCATGCGCCCGATTGCCCGGACTTAAAAGGTACGAAGCCACCATCACATCAAACAAATCATTTTCCACCTCCACTTCATAATTATATTTCAACGCTTTAACTAGCTCTTTTAAATCATGGCCAACCAATTCTAGGCTATTGTCCTTAAATAGCGGTAAAGCTTTTTTAACTAGTTTGGCATCAACAAAAAAAGTTTGCGCCTCCACTGCTATTATTAAACCCTGCAATTCGCTTTCCAGAACTTCCTTGCCGCTTAGCGCGGCCCGGCAGGCAAATGTTTTCTTTTCTTTTACTAATTTAAATAATTTTTCTAACTCATTTTCTTTGTCTATTTCAGAAAAAATCATTTTATCTCCCATTTTATTTTTTGGGCCGGGCTTGCCGGGCGTAGCTTCAACGAAGCCCGGAATTCTTTTGAGCAGTGAAACAAATTCAAATTTTTGAAATAAATGATTGATTTTTTCTTTATCAAATTCTCCAATTTCACAATCTTTAAAATTAAATTTCAATCCGGGCACGGCGCAATCTATGGTAGACAGCTCCCGGCTCATTTCCGCGCTTTTTTCTCCCTCAACTAGCTTCTTCAAAACACCGGCTTTGATCTGACTTCGGACTTCTGACTTCGGACTTCGGACAGCCTTATAGATACCATCCAAACTGCCAAATTTTAAAATAAGTTCTGTGGCGGTTACCTCTCCTATCCCCGGCACGCCGGGAATATTATCCGAAGCATCCCCGCGCAAAGCTTTATAATCAATCATTTTTTCCGGACCAAAACCAAATCTAGCTTTTACCGCTAGCGCGTCATACACCACCACATCGCTAATGCCTTTGCGCAAAGTATAAACTTTCGCTCCATCCCGCACCAATTGCAAAGTATCCATATCACCGGTTACAATAAACACTTCCACATCTTTTTTCTCCCCTAATTTTTTTACAATCGTCCCAATCACATCATCCGCCTCATAGCCTTTTTTTTCATAAATCGGCAAACCAAAAGATTCTACTACTTCGTGCACCAATGGAATTTGATCATACAGCTCCTGATCGGCTTTGACGCGCGTAGCTTTATATTCTTTGTATTGTACATGCCGAAAAGTCGGTCCGGCCATATCAAAGGTAACGGCAATGCAATTGGGTTGTAAATCTTTCCAAACTTTAAGCAACATGGAAGTAAACCCATACACCGCGTTTACCATTACGCCGCTTTTGGTGGTAAGAGGAGGAAT